>JAAYPP010000217.1 GCA_012519765.1 Lentisphaerota bacterium | reverse complement strand
CTGGTAAGGACCATGACTCAGTTGGGCGAGCAAATTTTCCAATTACTGCTGATTGCAATGCTGCTGGTGGTAATTAACTGGAAAATGGGCTTGCTGGTATTTTTATCATTGCCGATCCATTTTTTAAACTTCTATTATTTTCGAAAAGTTATCCGCCGCGACACGTTGGTAATTCAGGAAAAAATGTCTGAAATATCGGCCAACTTGTCTGAAACACTGACCGGGGTAAAGGTCGTCAAATCCTTCTCCAAGGAACGTTCGGAATGCTTGAGTTTTTTCCAGAATCTGCGCCCTGTAGTTGACATGCAGATGCGGGTTACTATCAGCGGAGTCGGACTCTGGACGGTATTTGACATGGTATCACTGGCCACTTACCTCGGCACCATCGGGATGGGGATTTTGTTTGTCAAAGACCATTCCATCTCTATCGGCGAATTTGTGGCTTTTTACAGCTATGTCGGAATGTTACTCAACCCGATCAATATCCTGTCCGGCCTGTCGATGACCTTCGCGCAGGGCATGGTCGGTGCGAGCCGTATTGTCAATTTACTGAATACCATTCCTGAAATTATCGAAGCTCCTGATGCCATCAAACCGGAAAAAATTCAAGGTAATATTGTTTTTGATCATGTCATCTTCGGATACGGGAAAGACAAAGCTCCGGTAATCGACAATTTCACATTGACCATAAGACCGGGCCAGAAAGTGGCGCTGGTAGGACCCAGCGGTTCAGGAAAATCAACAATCAGCAATTTGTTGTTGCGCTTCTATGATATTGATTCCGGTACCATCAAGGTTGACAATATTGATATTCGTAAAATGAACCTGGACTCATACCGCAACAATATCGGTATTGTGTTACAGGAACCTTTTCTCTTCAGCGGTTCAATCCGTGAAAACATTGCTTACGCTAAGCGCGACGCGACTAACGCCGAGATTGAAGAAGCTGCCCGGCTGGCCAATGTCACTGAATTCGTTGAAAACCTTCCCGACGGTTTTGACACTATCATCGGTGAAAATGGCGCCAGCCTGTCCGGCGGACAAAAACAGCGCCTTGCAATCGCACGCGCGGTATTGAAAAATCCGTCAATACTGATTCTGGATGAAGCGACTTCGGCGTTGGACACGGTTTCAGAATTTCTGGTTCAGGAAGCACTGGATCGACTGATGAACGCTAAAACCACCATTATTATTGCGCACCGACTGTCAACGATTAGAAATGCCGATGTTATCATCGTAATGGATTCCGGACGAATCGTCCAGAAAGGAACCCACATGGAGCTGATGGAGCAGCAAGGCATATACAGTGAACTCTATCAGACTCAAAAGAAAATGGCGGTACAGGGGTAGTATTATGGATAAAAAAAGAACCACCATTAGACGTCAATTAAGAATTTTCCGTAGAATCGTCATAACTATTTTTTTGCTGGGCGTGGCGATGTTGATGGTTATGATTTTTGGAACCATGGAAGACCAAGTCAAAGGTGATGGAACCGTCACCGGAATCCGTGATTATTATATCAAATCGCTGGTCAACGCAAAAACCGTAAAAATAATTCGCCATGAAGGGGAATTGGTACATCGAGGCAGTGAATTGCTTGAATTCGACTCCAGAGATCTTCGTGACCGCATTGTCATGCTGAAAAACGACATTAAAGAGTTGAACATGGAGATAAATGTCAAAGACAAAGCATTGGCACTGTTGCTGAAAGATCCGCTGCCGGAATACTACCGTCATACAAAATTATCACTCGACGAAGCAGAAACGCGACTTGAACGCAGTAAGTATGAACTGGAAGTTTATAGTAAGCTTTATGAACAAAAAGTAATTTCACGCCGCGAATTTCTAAAAGTGGAAATGGAACACCTGACCAATGAAAGCAAGGTTCGTCGCCTCAATGAAGACTGGAAAAAACTTCAAGACGGGATGGCCGGAGAAATTATCGCCAAAGCGGAGGGCGAACTTCAGTTGCTGCGCCAGCGGCTCAACAGTAAAGAACAGGAATTGAAATTGTCTGAACAGCACATGGAAGACTACATCATACGCGCACCGGATACCGGTATTATTACTGATATTCCGCCACGTCCCGGCGGATACTTTGAGAAAGGCGAAGTCGTGATAAAACTCGCGGCTAATCAAAACAAAAAAGTTATCGCCATGATTGACGAAAAACAGATTTATAAAGTCGTAAAAGGTCAAAAAGTCAGAATTGCCAGTACGCAGTATAACTATTTTGACTACGGATATTTTGACGGACAAGTTCAAGAAGTATATCAGCTGCCAGTTGATATCAAAGGTACCAAACATTATCCGGTCAAAATTCTGCTGATTAACGAACCTCAACCGTTGCGCTTCGGATCATCCTGCGAAGTCACTATTATCGCGGGACAGGAACGAATAATTTTTGCCATGCTCGGATTACGCAGCAAAGATTATCTTAAAAGACGCGGTTTAACCAGATAACCCGGACGATTGAGCAGATGAAATTTGCGTCGTACAATGAATGGCTGGAATTTATAAAAGATGGGCACATTCCTGAAATCAGACGCCCAATTTTAGAAAGCTGGAAACATTCGCGGCTCGCGGGACTCAGCCCGCATATGTTTCCACAGAAATTATCTCAAAATCCGGTAAAAGAACCAAGTCCATATCTGACACGTGCCCGCCAAGAACTGGAATCCCTTTTACGTTCGCTGGATGCTACCCGGCGCATTGCCGGTTTACTGTGCGGAACTTCCGGTGAAATACTGGCCATATTCGGGACCGACAAAAACATCATAAACGTCCTTGACTCTATCGGCATTCGTGAAAATGTACTGTTGTCTGAAGATTCCGCCGGCTCCAACGCCGTTGCGCTGACCATAAACCACAAATGCCCGGCCGTTTGTCACGGTGCCGAACATTATCTGGAAAAACTACATCCTCTGACCACCGCCGCCGCGCCGCTATACAATCCGGACGGTTCACTCGAGGGTTACCTCGCTCTTATCGGCATTATGCCCGACACCGACTGTCTGACCTTGCGCGCGCTTACTGTTATGGTCGTCCAACTTCTGGATCGTGACATGAGGATGCAACGTTCCCAAGTCATTCACAACCACCTTAAACAGCAAATTTCCGGCATTTTCAACGACGATCAAAAAGCAACTCTGTTAATTTCGCGAAGCGGATTCATCCGTCAAGTCAATCCGGCGGCGCTGAAATTATTTGATGCCAGTGAAACATTCCTGGATGAAAAAAATTTCGACAGCACTGCCCAATGTACTCCGTCGCTAAAGGAAATCGCCAAAAGCGCAATTCCATGCTTTAACCAGCCTATGGAAATCCGGTTGAACAAACGTCGCCTTGCAGTCACCTTCGACCGCATCCCGATGTTCAGCGAAAAGGATGAATTTCTCGGGAGCATCATTTTTTTCAAAGGAAAAACCACTACGCCACACACTGAAAGCGTCACCTATGCTCGATTTACGTTCAGCGACATCATCGGCAATTCAGCGCCACTGGTCAGAGCCAAAGAACTGGCCATGAAAACCGCCGAAACTTCGGTCAGTGCATTCATTTTTGGTCCAAGCGGAACCGGTAAAGAAATGTTCGCCCAAAGCATCCATAACGCGAGCGAACGCAAAGACCAGCCTTTTATCGCTATCAACTGTGCCGCAATTCCGCGCGAAATTGCCGAAAGTGAGCTTTTCGGCTACGCATCCGGAGCATTCACCGGGGCTAAAAAAGGCGGCAATATCGGTAAGCTGGAAGCCGCCAACAAAGGTACCGTCTTTCTTGACGAAATCGGCGACATGCCGTTGGAGCTCCAGGCAAAACTGTTGCGGATGTTGGAAGAACGTACTATCAGCAGGGTCGGCAGTCAAAAAGAAATTCCGGTCAATATCCGGATTATTGCCGCTACCAACCGCGATGTTGCCGAGCTGGTTGAAACCGGAAAGTTCCGTGAAGACTTATATTACCGACTCCATGTCACCTCCATCGAACTGCCCAAATTGACTGACTGTCGCGATGACATACCGGAGCTGGTCGAACATTTCATAACTTATTATAATGAAATTATGGGCAAAAAAGTTAATGGTATCATGCCTGAAATCATGGAACGCTTTAAACTTTACACCTGGCCCGGTAATATTCGTGAACTGAAAAATACCATCGAATTTGCGGTAATGCTGAACAGTGGCGAAGAAATGATAGCCTGGAAAGATCTCCCCGGCGATTTGAGAACTATCCTGCTCTATCGCGACTTAAACGTGGATAACACCGCCACCAGCGATCCTTTAAGCCAGGAAAGAATAAATCTTCAAAGTACCGAAAAAATGCTATATGAAAAGGCTTTAAAGTTGTCAGATTATAACTTGAGCAAAGCGGCAGTCTACCTGAATGTCGGACGCAGTACACTTTACCGCAAGCTCAAAAAATTCGGTATCAATCCCCGATGAAAAGTTGATTTTTCAACTGAATAGAGTAATCATATACCT
>JAAYPP010000002.1 GCA_012519765.1 Lentisphaerota bacterium | reverse complement strand
TTGCAGCGGGTGGCTACGGCAAATTTTGATTTGGGAATTAGAATTACCGCAGCATCATTGAGTCGTCAGGAAAACAGTTTGCGTGAGCGCCGGATGAGGTTGGAGCGGGATAAAGAGAAAATGGATGCAGAAAAGCGCGAAACAGAAGAAGCCGCGTTAAAAAAAATCCATGAATCACTTCTGAAGCGTAAAAGCGATATTATGTTGATAAACGAAAATCGTAATGCAGTAATCAATATGACGATTAAACAATCGCTTTTGAAATAACCGCAGAACTTTGCATAATTCGGAGGTGCCTTTATGAAAAAATTATTGTTCTTCGTGATGATGGCAGTTTCGTTTCCGGTATTGTTCTGATTTTTAACGGACGTTTTCGTTTTATCAACAATGTTGTGATAAATGCCTCAAAAAGCAAAGTGGAAAAGCAGTAAGTTCGATGCTGAATTTTTATTTTCATCGGACAATAAATCATGACCAAACTTCAAGCAGTTCCGGCATCAACTAAAAAAATCATCCATCTTGATATGGACGCCTTTTTTGCCGCAGTTGAGCAACGTGATAATCCAGAGCTGCGTGGCAAAGCCGTTATCGTCGGCGGAGATCCTGACCGGCGTGGGGTCGTCAGCACCTGTTCGTATGAAGCGCGGAAATTCGGAGTGCATTCCGCCATGCCGTCAAGTCAGGCCAGGAAATTATGTCCTCATGGCATTTTTATTCATGGACGGATGGAGGTATACATCGAGGAATCCAGGCGAATCCGCAGCATTATGCATGAATTTTCGGATCAGATTGAGCCGCTGTCTATTGATGAGGCTTTTCTCGACGTTACCTTCAATAAAATCGGTTGTCCATCCGCAACCTGGGTGGCCAGAATGCTGAAACAACGCATTCATGAAGTTACCGGACTTACCGCTTCTGCCGGAGTTTCATATAATATGTTTCTGGCCAAGGTTGCTTCAGATATCAATAAACCAAATGGCTTGACGGTAATCACACCGGAAGAAGCGCCGCAATTTCTGGAAAAGCTCCCGATCGGCAAGTTTTATGGAATCGGAAAGGTTACCACGCACAAGCTGGAAAAAATCGGAATCTTTACCGGCGCGGATCTGAAAAAGCTGCCGTTGCTGGATTTATTGAAGATTTTCGGCAAAAACGGTAAATACTATTACGATATTGTACGCGGCCATGATTCGCGTGAACTGGAAACCGACTGGACCAGAAAATCGCTGGGGCGGGAAATAACCTACGAACAGGATTTAAAAGATTTGAATCAGATAGCGGATGAAGTCAGGGAAATATCGTTCATGGTGGCCGATGAATTAAAGGAACAAAAACTCAAAGGAAAAACTATCACGCTAAAATTACGATACGACAATTTTGAGACGATTACGCGTAGTCGGACTTTGACCGACTATATCGACGAACGCGAAAAGATTGCGGAGATCGCGATTGATTTATTGCGCCGGAAGTCACAAGCGGGTACTCGTCCAGTCAGATTGCTCGGTATCAGTTTGAGTAATTTCCCGTTGCCGAAAATTGAACACGCCTGGATTCAAATGGAATTTCCATTTTAATGGATAAAGACGAATCAGATCGGAAAAACCATGAACCGGTTAACTGATTTTAATGGAGAGTTGGTTCCGATAATATTTCTTCTACAACCAATATCGCGGGAAAATCTTCACGTCCGGTATGTGATATTTTTCCTTTGAAAAATTGTTCTGCCCCATTGCTTTCAATGCTCATGTCTTTGGGTAGATATGCAATGAAACTGATCGACTGACGTTTTTCACCGAAGATCTTTAATGTTATCGATGAGTATTGAGCTTGATCTTCAGGTTTTAGCCATGTCGCTTTCGAATTGTGGTCAATATCCGCTTTGATGATGGCGTTTTTATTGGTCAGCGGAGTGGAACACCCCTGAAAATCGCTCATTGAAATCATGGCATAACGGTCCGGCATCAGCGGCGACAGCGCATAGAGCGCCAGACATGCGAAACCTCCGGTCAAAAGTGAAGCCAGAATACCGATTTTCAACCATTGAAAGAACATGACATGGACGTGCGAACGTTTTTCCAGCATGCCCAGAGCCACAATATTGGCAGTACTGCCGATCATGGTGATATTGCCGCCGAAACATGCACCGAACAGCAATGCCCACCATAACGGTAAATCCTTGACCCCGATAGACAGTTTACTGATTACCGGGCAAAAAGCGGCGACAAAAATTACGTTATCAACAAATGCCGAGCCGAGTGCTGACACGGTCATGACCAGCGGTATCAGGATGACGTTTTCAGTGCCGCAAACTTCAGAAAATTTTCCGGCCATGATTTTATCGACATTGGTATGCTCCAAAGTACCGGCCACCGCGAAAAGCAGCATGAAGAACAACAGCGTCCACCAGTCAACTTCATTTTCGATATAATACCGGGCGCGGTTCCGTTTGATGATCATCACGATTCCGGCACAAAGCAGCGGCGCAATCAGAAGAACGCTGTTTTTGCCAAGTCCGAACAGTATTTCCAGATGTGAGTGTGACGCGATCATGCTGACGGTAGCCAGTAAAAGAACCAGTCCCTGTTTGTACGGAAC
>JAAYPP010000216.1 GCA_012519765.1 Lentisphaerota bacterium | reverse complement strand
ACTCGCGGGGCTTATTGTTCTATCGACTACTCCAATATGCGGTAGAAACGGAGCCGGTAACATACGAAAACATTAAATCAACACAACATATGGGGTAAGGTTGTGTCAAGTGCATACCCCAGATAAATTAATATAGACATCGCAAAAAACAACGTTATAATTATTATAACGGCAATAACTCAACAGAATTATCAGTAATAAGTTGAGAAAACGAGTAAAATATTTGACGTAAAATGCGATCAGATAAAAATATAGCATAAAATTCACAAACAAGGTAATTTAAAAATGACAAAAATTGCATTTATGGGTGCCGGAAGTACTGTTTTTACTAAAAACGTAATTGGCGATTGCATGTGTAGAGAATCACTCCGAAATTCACATATCGCACTCTACGATATCAACAAAAAGCGCCTGATGGAATCGGCGAAAATGCTCACCACTCTGAACCGCAATATTAATGAAGGGCGTCTTAAAATCACGACTCACTTGGGTGTCCCAAATCGAAAGAATGCGCTTAAGAATGCTGATTTTGTGGTAAATGCGATTCAAGTTGGCGGCTATGAACCAGCCACTGTGAATGATTTTGAGATTCCCAAAAAATACGGACTGCGCCAGACCATCGCCGATACCTTGGGAATCGGCGGCATTTTCCGCGCCCTCCGTACAATTCCTGTGATGCTTGATTTCGCCAGAGAAATGGAAGAAGTTTGTCCGGATGCCTGGGTACTTAATTATACCAACCCGATGGCAATGCTCACCGGCGCCATGCTTCGCGGAACCTCCGTCAAGACTGTCGGGCTCTGCCATTCAGTTCAGGTTTGCGTTCAGTCTCTTATGACTTCGCTTAATCGTTACGACGAAACCAAGGATGGACCTTTTGAAGACCTCGGATATCGTGCTAAAATCGCCGGGATCAACCATATGGGGTGGCTTCTTGAACTTACCAAAGACGGAAAAGATATTTATCCTGAAATCCGTAAACTTGGGCTGAAAACTGTCAAAAAGTATCGCGGCGGCAAGGAAAAACATAACAACCTTATCCGCTTGGAATTGATGAATCGTTTTGGCTATTACATGACCGAATCCAGCGAGCACAACGCCGAATATACACCTTATTGGATCAAGTCGGCTTATCCTGAACTTATCGATGAATATTTTATTCCATTGGATGAATATCCGCGGCGCTGCGTCAACCAGATCGCAAACTGGAATAAACGTCACCAGGAAATTTGCGAGAACCCTCAACTCGACCATAAATTATCTCATGAATACGGTTCCGGCATCATGAATGCAATTATTACCAACGAACCTTATCAAATCGGCGGTAATGTCCTGAATCACGGACTGATTACCAATCTCCCGGATAATGCGGTTGTCGAAGTGCCTTGCCTCGTGGACAGCAACGGCGTCCAAGGTACCTACGTGGGAGCACTGCCTCCGCAATGCGCGGCTTTGAATATGACTAACATCAATGTTCAGTTGCTCACTATTGAGGCGGCACTGACCCAAAAAAAGGAACACGTTTATCATGCGGCGATGCTGGACCCACATACCAGCGCGGAACTGAAAATTGACGATATTATCGCTATGTGCGACGAACTCATTGATGCTCATGGTGACTTGCTCCCCAAATATCATTAACTCGAAAAAAACTTGCCGGTGAATTATTTAAAGCCAAATGTCCATTATTCATATCAATTCCGGCAGGTGCTTTTTCAATGATTCCGCAATGGGCGTATCAACTGTACAATATGGAAACTGTAAGTGAAGATAAGACTCTGGTCTATTTTATTTCCAAAAAGACACCGCGGTAAAACTAATCTTTCATTGCAATTTTTTTTTGCGAAATGAATAAAACTTATGCCCGATATAACTGACAGTCACCGTCAAAGCGGTGATGGCAATATTCGCGATCACCGGATGAATGCCACCCCAATCTACTGCCAGATATAGCATTGCCATTCCTAATAGCATGCTGCCGCCGTAAATCAGGTAACATTTCAAGTATTCCCGTAAAATATTGCCTTTAGTCTTGAATACAAAAAGTTTATAGCAGATATAAGCGTTAGTGATAGCCAGAATATTGGTGGGAATCGCCAGCAGTAAATAGTGAACCCTTTCGCCCAGCCAGAAATATAATCCGGAATAAAGTCCAAGTCCGAACAATGTATTCCAAACACCTACAATCAGGTAACGAATAATCCTGTTGATTTCATGATGGTGCTGCCGATATTTCAGACTGATATCTTTAGTTGAAAACATCAGTTATCTGCCGGAGTGTCGAAATTCAATTTTTCGTCTTCAATGGCAAGCGGCTTGTTTTTTACTTGAGTATAGATTGCTCCGATATATTCACCGATAATTCCGATAAAAATCAACTGTACTCCGGAAAAGAAAAACAATCCTACCACCAGCGGTGCCAACCCGAGATTGAACGTGTCCCAATACATCAGTTTGTAAACCAGATATGAGAATGCGATCAGCATGCTTAGCCCCGCAAGAATAAAGCCCAAAAAGACCGCCAGCCGTAACGGTAACTTCGAATGATTAACAAATCCGGTCATGGCCAAGTCGTAGAGAATGAAAAAGTTGTTTTTGGTTCTTCCGCGAAGCCTTGGCGGTTGTACAAATTCTATTTCCGCCCGTTTGAAGCCGATTTCACTGACTAATCCTCGGAAGTAAGGAAACGGATCGTGATATTTTTTTACCGCATCCATGAATTTTCGGTCATAAAGACCAAACCCGGTAAAATTGCGAATAACCTCATTGGTATCAGAAACTTTAGAAAGTAACCAATAATAAAATTTTCTGACTGTAGATATTGTAATGTTTTCTCTACTTTGAGGCTTTACCGCAACTACTACTCTGTTGCCTTCCTCCCATTTTT
>JAAYPP010000215.1 GCA_012519765.1 Lentisphaerota bacterium | reverse complement strand
TTAATAAGCCTAACTGGCTAAATGACTTGGGGATTCAACGTCCTGAATCCCCAGCGCCGACACCATGGCGCGATCTTAAACTTAAAGATGGCGCGGTCACCACTTGGAATAACGTAATTAAGTTCGATGATAAACTTCAATTACAGCAAATTTCAATGCAAAATGGCAAAAAGATTATGAGTAAACCATTGAGCTTCGAAATTAATAAAAAGAGTATTTTTACCAATGCTTCTAGTGTAAAATGGCAAGCTCATCCGAGCTTGGTAAGCGGTACTTGCTCCGTCCAAGGAGAAAATTGGAACGGTGAATTGAAGCTATCAGTCGATTACAGTGGTTTTATTCGTTACACGCTTAAGATTACTGCCCAAGAATCGGTCGTATTGAACTCCGGTAGGTTAAGTGCATCGCTTGGATCGGTAGATTTCATAAACAGAAATGACGGTACATGGAGTAATATCGGCGCAGTAGACCTGAACGTGCAAAATACTTATGCGACCAAACACTTGTACAACGATCTTATGTTCGGCAATTTGAATGAGGGAATATTGTTTTTTATTCCCAAAATTTATCCGGCAACCACTTCCGACTTCGATAATAATTGTATTGTCGCAACCAAGGACGGCAAGCTAGAACTTAATTTCATTCAAGCAGAGCTTAAGCTCGCATCTGGCGAAAGCCATACCTTTGATTTTGCCACCGCCCCCTATCCCGTGCGCCCGGCAGAAATAAATTGGCAGAAATTGCGTTTCCGTGCTGGGAAAAATAGTAACTTTGATCTTGTTTGGCAAACTTCTCCCATGATGAAATACTGTGGAAGCCTGATGGAACAGAGTGACGATAACGCGAGTGCCGAATATTTAGAAAGGGCTACGAAATATCAAATGGTTTACCAAATTCCAACCTATATCTTAGAAAGTATTCCTCAATGGAGTTATTTTGCTAAAAAATGGCGTGGTCAGCCAGCACGCGCTTATGACATGGGTGTTTTTGGCCCTTTACCTAAAGGTGATTTTAGAGAGCGCACTTGGGCTGATTTATACATTAAAACTATGGTAGAGTCACTGAAAAAAGTTCCGTGGCCAGGTGTTTATTACGACTGCTTCGGCGGGGACATCTTTGCCTCCAATGGAGAGAAATATATGCCTATTTTTGAACTAAGGGATTTTCATGAACGTGTCTACAACGCTCAACGGTTAAACAATCCCAATTCTTTGACGATGTCTCATTGCAATATGGTTGGAACACTGATGACCTTTTCTAATGTGTTTCTAACTGGTGAACAGCATCGCGGAAAATTCCTGACCCATAAATATTATCAAGATTTTATGACGCTTGATTGTTTTCGGTATGAAACAGCCACTAATATCGGACCTGACGGCATGCTTTTACCTCAATATCGCCACAAGGAAAATGTTGAGGATCCAGCGCTGACTGCACATGTTATGGGTATGGCAACACTTCATAATTTGATGATCTACCCTAACTTTATTGTCAAGAAAACTGAATTAGCGATTCGTGAGCTGCAGTATAAATTGGGAATGGATGATGCGGAATTTTATGGCTATTGGCTTCCTAATCCGGATGGTATGTCGACCAATAATCCTGAAGTAAAACTCAGCTATTGGAAAACGCCGCGTGGTTGTTTAGTTACCGTATTTAACAATAAGAAAGAAGTTGTAGAATTTGAGTTTTCAACCAATTATCCTCATAAAACTGCCGAATTTTTCGAACCCGTTAGCGGCAAAGTTACTAAATTGGAAAAAGCAACAAGACTGAAACTCGAACCTTATCGGCCTGGTTATATCACATTAAAACCATGAACCTAAACTCTTAGTTTTTTGATATAACCAAATCGTTTTCCGGTAAAAATATTTTTTCCGGATTGAAAAAGGAGATTAAATATAGCGCTCGGCGTCCCACAACGCGCTTGAAATGGTCGACGAAAAAACTGTTTTCTCGACTGGAATTAAAGAGGTGTGCGAAAAAGAAGCTGATGCCATTATGCGGGCATTTCATAATGCTGATAAGGCTTATCGTGATCAATATATCATCCTGACATTAGCAGTCGGATCATTGGAATGCAGTAGTGTTTCTCGATAGAAATACTGCCTCAATGACCGACTGTTTTTCTAAGAATTGCCGGTAAATCTCTCGGCTAAGCTCACCTGTTTCCTCAATAGGCTGATTTCTCACGAATCCTGGATCAAATTGCATATCAGACAAGCTGAGATATATTATTTGTAGCTCAAAATCTGAGCTATACAATAAACCGGAACTGCTTTTGAAATATTTGCCGCGTTGCCATGATGGCGTGACTACTAATTTTCAATGTCCGTTTGCCACATCCTGCTGAAGCTAAACATCATTTCAAACTGAGGAAATATTGATGAACAAAATTATTTTGAAACCCGGCCGCGAAAAATCATTGATTCGCCGGCATCCCTGGATTTTTTCCGGAGCCGTCGGCAAGATAGTCGGGAAACCGGAATCTGGCGAAACTATTCAAATATTTTCAGCGGGCGGTTCGTTTTTTGCCGTCGGGGCATGGTCACCACACTCTCAAATTTCCGTTCGTGTCTGGTCTTTTGAAAATCTCCCCATTGATCGAAGTTTTTTTATTTCGCGAATAAAAGATGCGATCGCTGCGCGAGTTGCTATGTTTTCAGGTTGCGAAACCCGATTAAATGCTTGCCGTTTGATTGCCGCTGAATCTGATGGGTTACCCGGAGTTATTGCTGATCGTTACGGTGATTATATTATCTGCCAGTTTTTAAGTGCCGGTGCAGAAGCATACCGTGAAACTATTATTGATGGACTGCAGGAAATCTGCTCACCAGCGGGAATTTATGAACGATCTGATGTTTCAGTCCGGCAGAAAGAAGGATTATCGGAAAGAGCTGGAATACTATGCGGCGATGCTCCACCGGAAGTCATAGAGATTGTCGAGAATGGCATTAAATACGCCGTCAATGTCCGAAGCGGACACAAGACCGGGTTTTATCTTGATCAACGTGATAATCGCCGCGCTGTAGCCGTAAACGCAGCCAATCGAACCGTGTTGAACTGTTTTTCGTATACTGGCGGGTTTGGTACTGCCGCCGCAGTACACGGCGCAACCCATGTCACTAATCTCGACAGTTCACAGGACGCGCTGGCAATGTCGGATAAAAATATGCGACTCAACGGCATTAATGAAAAGCAATATTCCAATATTGAAGGAGACGCGTTCAAAGTTCTCCGCGAACTTCGGGCACAAGGTCAGAAATTTGATTTGATTATTCTTGACCCTCCGAAATTCATTGAATCACAGCAACAGCTTTTTCGAGGCTGTCGCGGCTACAAGGATATTAACATCCTTGGACTGCAGTTGCTTAATCCCGGCGGCTTGCTTTTTACCTTTTCATGCTCAGGCTTGATGGAACCCATGTTATTCCAGAAAATTGTTGCTGATGCTGCCTTGGATGCGAAACGTGAGGCACTGATCGTTGGGTGGCTGGTACAAGCACCAGATCACGCGGTTTCGATGAATTTTCCTGAAGGTTTTTATCTCAAGGGTTTGCAGCTGCAAGTTCGCTGATGAACACTCTAAATCTTAAACACCTCGAATTGGCCTAAATCCATGTCTTAAACTTCGCGCGCGCATTATGCGCGCGTGAAGTTTAAAGCGGTTAAATAGTGTATTTTATGTACTCTGAAAAAGCGATAGCGATGATTGGCTACCTTAATCTTAGGTGAAAGCCGGACAGACATCTGCTGGTGAGAGGTGCAGGGTTTGTCCGAGACAGATGGATTCAATCGCTTTTCGTGCCAGATACA
>JAAYPP010000033.1 GCA_012519765.1 Lentisphaerota bacterium | reverse complement strand
TAACGGTACCAGCTCATCAAGCGGCTGATCGCCGATAATCACGCCGGCGGCGTGAATTCCCATCTGGCGATTGAGTCCTTCGAGGATTTCCGCATACGAGAAAATTTCTTGCACTGTCGGGTCATTTTTTAACATCTCAGCGAGTTCAGGGGATTCTTTGCGAGCCTTCGCCAAAGTCATTTTGGGATCGTTGGGAATCAGTTTGGTGATGCGGTCACCGACATCATACGGGTGTCCGAGAACGCGGGCGACGTCTTTGATGACCGCTTTAGCTTTGAGTTTGCCGTAAGTTCCGATCTGGCAAACGCTGTCCGAGCCGTATTTCATGCGGACGTAGTCAATAACTTCCGAGCGACGTTTTTCGCAGAAATCGATATCAAAGTCCGGCGGACTGATTCGTTCCGGATTCAAAAACCGCTCAAAAAGCAGATTATACTTCAGCGGTTCGATATCGGTAATACGGCTGAGATAGGCCACTAGACTGCCGGCGCCGCTGCCTCGTCCGGGCCCGACCGGAATATTTTGCTGGCGTGCGTAACTGATAAAGTCGGCAACGACAAGAAAATAATCAAGAAAACCGGTCTTTTCAATAACCCCCAGCTCAAAATCAAGGCGCTTAATAATCTCTTCACGCGATCTGTCCGCATCACCGGAATAGAGTTTATCAATATTATCGACGCAAATTTTGCGCAGAAAATCTTTGTTGGAACCTTCGAAGTTTTCCACCTTGAACACGGGATAGTGATTGACTTTCGGGGCGAATTTAAATTCGATGTTGCAGCGTTCCGCCAGTTCCACTGTATTGGTTATAGCTTCAGGAACCTCTTTGAATAACGCTTTCATCTCGTCGGGGCTTTTGAAATAAAATTCATCGCCGTCAAATTTCATACGCTTGGTATCGTCAAGTTTCGACTGTGTCTGAATACAAAGCATGATTTCATGAGCGCGGGCATGTTCTTTTTTCAGATAATGAACGTCATTGGTGGCAATCAGCGGCAAATTCATTTTTTTGGACAGTTCAATCAGACCGCGATTTGCTGTTCGTTCTTCCTCGATACCGTGATCCATAATTTCAAGATAAAAATTTTCTTTGCCGACGATATCGCAATATTCACCGATAGCGCGTTCCGCTTTTGCCATGTCGCCGTCAATAATCGCCGCCGGTATCTCACCGCCGATGCAGGCGGACATCACAATCAGCCCGTCGTGGTGAGCGGCAAGCAGTTCTTTATCAATCCGCGGCTTGTAATATATTCCAGTACGGCAGGCTTCTTCAATAAGTTTGCACAAACTGTGATAACCGCTGATGTCTTTGGCCAGCAATACCAGGTGGTGGCCGCGGATAAACGGCACGGCAGGATTGCGGTCGGTGCGGCTGCCGGGGGCAACATAGGCTTCGCATCCGATGATCGGATTGATTTTCGCTTCTTTGAATTTTTTATATACATCTAGAGCTCCGCCCATAAAACCATGATCGGTAATGGCCACCGCAGGCATGTCGTATTCTTTTGCCATCTTGATCAGGCCTTCGGGTGTACAGGTTCCGTCGAGAAGGCTGTAGTGCGTATGGAGATGGAGATGAACAAAATCTGCAGCCATGATTCCTTCCTCAGAAATTGTGGCAGACTATGCCGTCACGAAGTTTCGGTTCGAACCAGGTCGATTTAGGCGGCATTATCGCGTCGGCATCGGCGATATCCATCAACTGAGTCAGGGTCGTCGGATACATGGAAAAGGCGATTGCGAACTTGCCGCTGTCAACCAGTTTCACCAATTCAGCGGTACCGCGGATACCGCCGATAAAGTCAATATCCGTGCTGGTGCGCGGGTCGTCAATACCCAGTAATGGGGTTAGAATATCATCCTGAAGGACGCTGACGTCAAGGCAACCGATGACGCCGCGTTCGGACGCGTCGAATTTCGGGCGTGCCAGATACCACTGTTTATCCAGATAAACGCAGAATTCACCGGATTTTCCGGGTTCGCGGACAGAAGTCTTTTCAATGGAAAATTTTTCCTGAACTTTCTGCAAAAATTGTTCCGGAGTCAAGCCGTTCAGCGATTTTACCGCCCGGTTATAAGCCAGAATTCTAAGCTGTGACTGCGGGAAGGTTACCGCGAGGAAAAAGTTGTAATCTTCATTGCCGGTGTGATGTGGATTCTGCGGCGCACATTCGGCGGCGGTACGCGCGGCGGCGGCACTGCGGTGGTGTCCGTCGGCAATATAAAGACACGGTACTGCTTCAAACAATTTGCTCAATGCAACACTTGAAGCCGGATCTATCCGCCACAAAGTGTGAATTATGCCGTCCGGAGCGGTGAATTGGCACAACGGTTCTGCTGCGGTAATCTTGTCTGTCATGGCGTTAATCGCGTCGGAATCGCGGTAAGTCAGAAGTGCCGGACCGGTATGGGAACGCAACTCCATCATATGGCGGGTGCGGTCGTCTTCTTTGTCTTTGCGGGTTTTTTCATGTTTTTTGATGATGTCGGCGTTGTATTCAGCAGCGGAAACCGCGCCGACTACTCCGGTCTGAATGTGACTGCCCATCTGCAAACGATAAAGATAAAGGTGTTTTTCGGGATCAATTTCAAGCGGGGCCGTGGCGCAAAGACGTTTGAAGTTGGCTGCCGCTTTTTCATATACCGCATCGCAATGCAGGTCAACGCCCGGATCCATTTCAATTTCCGGTCGCGAGACACGAAGAAAACTCAAAGGGTTACCCTTTGCGAGTTCAGCGGCTTCTTCACTGTTGACGACATCGTATGGTACTGCGGCAACTTGTGCTATTTTTTGAGGTTGGGGTAATAATCCGTTGAATGGAAGTACGCTGGCCATGTTTTTTCTCCTGTAAAATTTGAAGTTGATAATCAGTTTAATGTAATCGCAATAGCAATGCTTTCAACTGTTGCTGAAGAAATTAATCTTATGAATTTGGTAGAGCTAAAATTTGCGCGCGCATTATGCGCGCGCTAATTTTAAGATTTTTAAAAAGGTATTACAATGAGCCAAATCGGCAATTAGAAGTAGCGCAGGCATTTTGATGCTACTCTTGAAAATCATCATCAAACTACTATATTCGGAAATTGTCGAGTTTTGTAAGTGCTACCGGACGATGTTCCGGTGAAAAGAAACAAATGAGGTACGTCATGAAAAATTTATTGGCGCTTTTGACCATGGTTGTAATGTTCGGAATATTATCGGGATGTCGTGAAACCGCACCAGAGCCCGAATATCTGCCTGCGGAAATCATAACGCACGGTGAAGTGAACTTCGCAACGCAAAAAGAAACGGTAGAAAGCAAGACCCCGCAAAATATTTATAGCGGAATAACGATAGGGCAGAACACCATGAATCCGGCATGGCGCGAAAAAGCCGATATGATCGCCGCCGAAGTTTCAGCTCAGAAAAGTGAAGAATAATCCATGCATTCTGTTTTGTCCGGCTTCCGGATAATCAGTGATTTTTTGATTGAATTCCAACAAGGAGGAATCGATTATGAGCATGAAAAACAAACCAGTCGGTCTTATTGTCGCAGAAAACTTGGCAACAGCCGAAGTTTTTGAAGCGTTCGGTATTGATTTCTGTTGTCATGGTCATCAAACCCTTGAAGAATCATGCAACGCACTTGCGATCAACATCGAACAAATTGAGTTCGAACTCAAAGCGGCAGAAGAAAAATCTTCAATATCCAGCGTGTCCGATGTCAGCAACATGGCGGTGGATGAACTGGCCCGTGACATTGTCGCGGTTCATCACTCATATATGTGGTCGGCACTTCCGAAAGTAGCGAGCCGCTTCGAAACCGTAATCAAGGTTCACGGCGCACGGCATCCTGAACTATTGATCATCCAGAAGGACTTCGGTTTATTACGCGATGAGCTGGAGTCACATCTTGAGAAAGAAGAAAAAGTGCTGTTCCCTTTTATTGAAGCCATGACGGTTGCGGCAAGAGAACACCAGCCCCGGCCGCACTCTTGTTTTGATAAAATTGCCGATCCGATTGCCATGATGAAAGAAGAGCATGAGTCAGCCGGAGCTGCTTTGGAACGCATGCGTAAAGTTGCCGGCAATTACCAGGTGCCGCCTGATGCCTGCAATACTTTCCGGCTGCTTTATAAAGAGCTTCAGGAACTTGAATATGACCTTCATGTCCACATTGCCAAAGAAAATTATCTGCTGTTTCCCAAATCGCTGAAGCTCGAATCAGAATTCTAAGCGTAAAACTTGCAGCAAAATCCATAACCCTTAAATTTGAAAGGTAAAAAATGTCAGACTTATTTTCCTGGCGTCGTTTCAAGCCGATTTTAAAGTTGCTTTTGATAGTTTTGCTGTTGGGCTTTGCGGTTTACTGGGTGCGGTTTTCACCGGTTTCAGTCCGGGCGCATCAGGTAAAAAAAGGAAGCGTGGCGAATCGGTTATTGGGTACCGGAACTTTGGAAGCGCGGGTGCGGGCAGGGATCAGTCCGAAAATTTCCGGGTTGCTGGTTGAAGTGGCAGTGGACCAGGGTGATCAGGTGCGCAAAGGACAATTGCTGGCCAAGCTTGACGATGTGGATTTCCGGCATCAAGTTGCCATCGCCAAAGCCGATCTTGCCGCCTCTAAAGCGACCATTAAACGCATTGAGTCGGAAATTGCCAGCGCGCAAGCTTCGGCAGTCAAAGCCAAAGAAAACTTCGAGCGTGTTTCGATTCTTTTGCGAAGTCAAGCCGTAGCGCAAAATGAAATGGAGCGGGCAATCGAAGCCAGAGATGTGGCGGAAGCCAATCTCAATCGGGCTATTTCTGCGAAAATTGAAGCTGAACGGGTCAGCGATAAAGCGGAAGCATCGTTGCTTTTTTACAATTCTCGTCTGATGGATACCATGATTCGGGCACCGTTTGACGGGCTGGTAGTCAGGCGCAACCGTAATCCCGGCGATGTGGTGGTGCCCGGCGGAGTTATTCTGGACTTGATTTCCACTGAACAGCTTTGGATTTCCGCATGGGTTGACGAAACGGCTATGTCTGCGATTGAGATCGGACAGCGCGCCGATATTATTTTTCGCTCCAGCGGCAGTGTTGTTCCCGGCAAGGTAGTCCGGCTGGGGGCCGAAACAGATCGTGAAACCCGCGAATTCATCGTGGATGTGGAAGCGCTGGCACTCCCGGAAAAATGGGCTATCGGTCAGCGAGCTGAAGTTTTTATCGAAACCGCTCGACACAATAATGTGATTTTTATCCCTCAAAACCTGGTAATCTGGAGGTACGGAGTGCCGGGAGTTCTGATTGATGCCAAAGGTAAGGCAAAATGGCAGGAAATCAGTCTGGGCTTGCGCGACAACAACAACGTTGAAATTACCGCAGGCCTGAAGCCGGACGACATTGTATTAGGCGCGCTGCCCGGAAAGAATCTGCCTCGCGAAGGACGTGCCGTGAGGCACGACAAAATATGAATCTTGCGCTCAAGGATATCAGACACAATTTCGGCCGTTTTATGTTGACCGCTCTCGGCATCGGACTGTTGCTGATGCTGGTCATGGGAATGGGCGGTATTTATCGTGGACTGGTCGAAGAATCAACTTTGCTGATTGACCGAATCGACGCAGATTTATGGGTTGTTCAGAAGGGAACCCGCGGTCCATTTTCCGAAATTTCAAGACTGGCCAGAAATGTTGAAGATCGGGTTCTGGCGGTGCCGGGTGTGCAGCATGCCAACAGTTTTGTTTCCCACACTATTCAGCGCGAATATCGCGGCGAGCCGTTGCGGTTGTTTATACAGGGATTGTCCTGGCCGGCCGATAAAGGGGAATGGCTGCCGTTAGTTGCCGGGCGTAATATCGGTCAGGCGCATTATGAGATGATTGCCGATAAATCCTCCGGACTGGTCATAGGTGACCGGATTGTGCTTGGAAAAAATTATTTTATGGTAGTCGGGATAACTGAGCTGATGAGTTCATCATCAGGCGATGCGATGGCATTTATGACGCGTTCCGACGCCCAGTCCGTACAATTTGATCAGTCGGCGGAAGCCATACGCAACGAGCGCGCCGCCAGGAGCAAAAGACTGGAAGAAATTGATTTAGGCAGTACCAATCCGCAACTATTTGAGCGTATTGGCGGGGAATCAGCCAAAATTCCGGCGCTGGGTTCGTCAATAATCAGTTCGGTACTGGTCAATGTCGCTCCCGGCTATGACATTTCAACAGTAGCTCAAAAAATAGCCTCATGGCCGGATATATCGGTTTACACTCATCGG
>JAAYPP010000214.1 GCA_012519765.1 Lentisphaerota bacterium | reverse complement strand
GCTTTGCATTCGGCAGCACATTTTGCTTTGCATTTTGCGTCTTTAACAGCGCATTTAGCTTTGCATTTTGTTTCTTTGACTGCACATTTGTCTTGTATTTTTTGACACTTGGCTTCAGCTTTCGCTTCTATTCTTGCACATTTGTCGGCAGCATTTTTGCTGCATTTTTCGGCCGCTTTGGCAGCTTGGGCAAATGTCATGGTCAATGACATCATCAATGCTCCTGCAACTAACAATTTTCTCATAATCTTATACTCCTTTTGTATGGTATCCGATTAATTCCGGAAGCCGAAAACTTAAAATAGCGGAAGTTTTTTGAATGTCAAGATGATTTTGAAAGTTAATGGAATTTTTCATTTTCGGCTTGGTCGATGCCGGCAGATGGTTGGGAATAAATACCCATTTTAAAATTCGCGCGCGCATAATGCGCGCGTGAATTTAAGACTATTTCCGGAAACGTTTTTTTTCATCCGCCACTGCCAATTCGCGGACTTTTGTCCATCCGGCATTTCTGAGCCGTTCGATGGTTTTGGTCACCAGAATTTCCGGCGCGGATGCGCCGGCGGTAATGCCGATATTGCCGCCGGCGGGTAACGAATCAAAATTGATTTCTGAAGCATCGTTAATCAACTGAGCCGTAACACCGTTATTCAGCGCCAACTCCAAAAGGCGGTTTGAATTAGAACTTTTGGGCGAGCCGATAATCAGAATGAAACTGCATTCGCGGCAGAGTTGTCTGACTGCGTTCTGGCGGTTGGCGGTGGCGTAACAGATTCCTCCGCCTCCGGTTATTCCGGGAAATCTTTTTTCCAGTACAGCAACTATCGGTGCGATATCATCGTTGCAGAGAGTGGTCTGGCTCAGCCAAATTGCTTTTTTGTCCGCAATTTGCGATGATAACTTGGCAGCTTCATCGATATTTTCCACTACTTGAGCGTCCGCGCCGCTGCGGCCGAGCGTTCCTGTGATTTCGGGATGGCCGCGGTGTCCGATCAGCAAAACGGTTCCGCCGTCTTGCTGGAATTTTTCCGCTTTGGCATGAATTTTTTTGACCAGCGGACAAGTTGCGTCAATGGTGTGCAGTTTACGTTGCTTTGCTTCAGATTCAATGTCCGGAGAAACGCCGTGCGCACTAAAAATTACAGTAGCGCCTTCCGGAACTTCATTCAGCGACTCAACGAATTTCACGCCGCGACTCCGCAACTCGCTGACGACGTGGTCATTGTGCACTATTTCATGAAAAACATAGATCGGGCAGGGGAGCTCAGACAGTGCGGTTTCGACAATTTCCAGCGCACGTCTGACTCCCGCGCAGAACCCGCGCGGTGCAGCCAGAATAATATCCCCTTTTGCACCAGTTTCGTTCATCGCAGAATTACAACGGTTTGCAGCGGAAACCGCCGTCCGGAGCGTCTTCAACCATCCAGCCCAAATTTTTTAACTCATCGCGAATCGCATCTGCGGCCGCAAAATCTTTGGTATTTCGCGCGTTTCTGCGTTTTTCGGCCAGTTCTAAAATTTGCGCGGGTACTTTTCCCTCGGCGGCGGCATCAACATCCAGCAACGCCAGTACCGTATCAAAATTGCGGAACAGCTCCAGTGCGGCATCGGCATCGGCGCGGTTGATCTGATTTTCGTCCAGCAGTCGGTTGATTTCGCGCTGGAGCGAAAACAGCACGGCAAATGCTTCGGAAATATTCAGGTCGTCGCCGAGCGCGGCCTTGAAGCTGTCAGCAGCCTGCCGCAGGGTTTCTGCAAACTGCGGCGAAGCTACGCCGTTTTGCTTAAGCTCTTTAAGGCGCATGAAAAAGTCGCTGAAACGTCTGAGCTGCATTCTGGCCTGTTCGCAGGCCTCAAAGGTGAAATTGAGTTTTTTACGGTAATGCGCACTGAGCAGTACCCAGCGGATCTCTCTGCCGTTGAAACCTTTTTCCACCATTTCGCGCAGGGTAAAGAAATTACCGGCAGATTTGGACATTTTTTCGCCGTTGATAATCAGGTGTTCACAGTGCAGCCAGAAATTGACATAGCGGCAACTGTTGGCGGCTTCGCTTTGCGCGATTTCGTCTTCATGGTGCGGAAACATATTGTCAATGCCTCCGGTATGAATGTCAAAAGTTTTGCCGAGATATTTCATGCTCATGGCGCTGCATTCAATGTGCCAGCCGGGACGTCCAGGTCCCCAAGGGCTGTCCCATTTTACCTCGCCATCGTTTTCGTCCCACGCTTTCCACAAAGCGAAATCAGCGACTGAATCTTTGGCATATTCATCAGTTTTTATGCGGACCCCGGAACGCTGATTTTCCATATCAATTTTTGCCAGCTTTCCGTAATCGGGGAATTTGGCAATGGAGAAGTAAATTGACCGGTCTTCCGCCTGATAGGCAAATCCCTGATCCAGCAGTGACCGGATTATTGCAATCATCTCGTTAATATGATCAGTGGCCGCCGGATAAAATTCAGCCGGCTCAATGCGCAATGTTTTCAAATCTTCAAAAAAAGCTTGTTTATATATCGCGGTGAAATCATTGAGCGACATTTTCTGTTTACGTGAATCGCGGATGGTTTTGTCGTCGACATCAGTCAGATTCATGACCTGAGTTACTTTATAGCCGAAATATTTAAGAGTGCGCCGGAGCAGGTCTTCGAATACATAAGCGCGGAAATTACCGATATGCGCGTAATTGTATACGGTCGGACCGCAGGTGTACATCCGTGCTTCGCCTGCATTGACCGGCTTAAACTCTTCCAGCCGCCGTCCCAGGGTGTTAAAAAATTTAATCGTCATCAATTCCTCGTAAATTTTTCCGTTTGATTATTGGCTCTGCCCGTATCAACGGTATTCCTTGCCGCTGACCGGGTCAACCAGTTTGAATTCTTCATGGTGAATCGAATCGTCAGCCCGGAAACTCAGCGCTCTGCCGAATTTACTTTCCAGGTCGCGAAACAGTTGTTCATCCTGAGTTTTCAGGCGGTTCAGTATTTCAGGGTGCATGATTATCCGTACTTCTTTGACGCGGTTCGAACGCAATACGGTATGCAGCCGGCGCTGAATTTCGACACTCATCGATATTTCCGACTTGATATGACCGGAACCGTGGCAGTATGGACATTTTATATAAATGGTATCTTTGAGGCTTTCGTGTTCGCGCTGTCTGGTCATTTCCATCAAGCCGAAACGGCTCAGCGGCAGGACGTGAGTTTTGGCACGATCATTTTTAACCAGTTTGCGCATATGTTTGTAAATAGTGTCCCGGTCTTTCGTCAAACGCATATCAATAAAATCAATAACCACTTGTCCGCCAATATTGCGCAGTCTAAGCTGACGCGCCACTTCTTCCGCAGCTTCCAGATTGGTTTCCAGAATAACCTCCGGCTGGTCACCGCGTTTGCCGCCGCCTTTTCCGGTGTTGACGTCAATCGCAATCAAGGCTTCAGTTTCGTCAATACAGATATAACCGCCGCTCGGCAATGGCACTTCTCGCTTGAAAATATCTTCAATCTGCTGCTGTACGTTATATGTTTCAAAAATCGGTGCAGGACGATCATATCGTTTTACTTTTGAGGCTAACCGTTTGCCGCCAAATTTGTTTAACGTTTTGTTGATTAACTCAAACGCGTCTCTGGTGTTGACGACAATTTCATTGATGTCTTCAGTCATCAGATCACGGATGGAACGTTCCAGCAGCGTCGGTTCAGAATATACCACCGCCGGTACCTGCGGCTTTTCCAGAGCCTCTTCCACTCTTTGCCACGTGTCCAGAAGCAGATTCAGGTCGTGTTGAAAATAGATTGCTTTACGACCTTCGCCGACGGTACGGCAAATCATGCCCATGCCTTCGGGGATATCCAGTTCTTTCAGTATTTTGCGCAGCCGTGAACGTTCAGAGGATTTTTCGATTTTTGTGGACAGCCCGATATGGTCAGAATATGGCAACAGTACCAGATAGCGGCCCGGGATAGAAATATTAGTCGTAACCCGCGCGCCTTTTGTGCCAATCGGTCCTTTCACTACTTGCACCAGCAATTCTGTACCAGGCCGGAAAAGATCAGGAATTTCCTTGACGGTAATTTTGCTTTTGCGCCGTTTCTTTTCATTTTCACGCAGTTGCTTGGAACGTTTTGCCGAAGTTCTTAAAAACATCCGCAATTTTTCCGCGATACCGGTTTTTTTCTTCGGTTTGCCGTTTTCATCAAGCGCGCTCTCATCGACTGGTTTCATTTCGTCCGAATCAAGATCAAAGGTCGCCGGAATCATATCCCAGTAATGTAAAAACGCATTTTTCCCGACACCGATGTCGACGAATGCTGCCTGCAATGAAGGTTCAAGATTGACAATTCTGCCAAGATAGACTGAACCGACTACCGGGTCGTCATACGAACGCTCGATGTGGTATTCCTCAAGTTTTCCGTTGTTCAACAGCGCGCAACTGGTTTCAAGCTGCTCCGCGTTGAAAATGATTTGTTTTTTGATTTTTTCCATCTGTTTTGATTAATTTTCCTGTAAAGTGTCTTTGACGCGTTATGCGCCATTGTAAACAAAGTCGCCTATGTTCAAGCGGAATCCATTTAAGAAATCCGTTGAACCCATTTCTTTTCGCCCCTGTGGAACAAGGCGGATCAGTTCCAAAGCGCCGCTGCCGCAGGCAATGATCAGCCCTTTACGGTCAGCCTGCAGTATTTCACCGGGTTTCCCGATGCTTTCTCCCAGTATTCGTGCTGCGGTAATTTTTATGGTGGTAACGCGTTCATTGCGGCGTGCACTGAAAAATACTCCGGGCCAGGGGGTGAATGCCCTGATTTTTGCTTCTAGTTCTTCTGCCGTCATACTCCAATCGACGGCACCATATTGCTTTTTAATTTTACGAGTCAGCGTGACCTCATTCTGGTTTTGTGGTACAGCCTTCAATTTTCCACTGGTAAGCCGAACCAGAACCTCTACAACATAATTAGCGGCAAAATTACCTAAGGCTTTTTCCAGTTCGTCGACATATTCATTTCCGGTCAGCGGATAGCGGTAGGAACTGTAAATTCCCCCTGCATCCAGACCTTCATCCATCCGCATAAAAGTGACTCCGGTTACCTGATCCCGGTTCAAAATCGCGGTGGAAATCGGCGATGCCCCGCGATAACGCGGCAATAATGAAGAATGAATGTTCATACAGCCGAATTTCGGCAGTTCGAGCAGCTCATGCCGCAGAATCTGTCCGAATGAAACTACCAGAATCACGTCAGGCTGCAAGCCAGCAAGATACGCCATAAATCCGGGGTCATCAACCCGCTCCGGCTTGTCCGGGGTGAGCCCGGTTGCCGGCGCAAACCTGGCTACCGGGGTTTCCCGCAACATGCAGCGGCGCCCTGCCGGTTGATCCGGTTGCGTCGCGATGCCGAGCAGATTAATCCGGCTGGATGCGGAAATCGCAGCCAATACCGGAACCGCTATTTCACCGGAACCCATGAAATATAGCTTTATTTGATTGTTTTCGTCCATGCTTTCGCTTTGAATTAGTTATAAATGAAAGTAATATATCACTCTCCAACCTAAAATTCGAGTTGAAAACATGATGTCAAGCAAAATAGCAATTTCCATGGGCGGTAATATCGGCTGTGTTGAAGATAATTTCCATATCGCAGTTGAGGCGCTCTGCCGTGCCGGAATATCAATGATCAACGTCTCGCCGGTGTTTTCGACTGCCCCTGTCGATTGTCCGCCGGGTACTCCGGATTTTCATAATGCAGCTTTGACTGCTTGCTGCACTATGGCACCTCTCGAACTGCTCGACTTGTGCAAACAGCTTGAATATGCCGCTGGCCGTCCCGAATGCTATCCGCGCAATGCTCCGCGTCCTCTCGACCTGGATATCATTCTCTACGGCGATCTTGTTTTTGAACACGATCGTCTGCAGATTCCGCACCCCCGCGCATTGGAACGCCGTTTTGTCCTCGAACCGCTGGCGGCTATCGCACCGGAATGGATTTTCCCCACCACCGGTTTAACGGTAAAACAACATTTTGAACGTTTATCTATGAATCGCTGAAAATTTGCTATTTGACATCCGTCGCAACGACTGTCTTAAAAAATAAGGAAAATTTTTGAAATCAGGTTTGAAAAAAAACGAAAAAGATGTTTATTAAGAGCTCAATCGAACTGACAGTAGTGTCGGTTTGTTGATTGAGGTGGCAGGATAGCTCAGTTGGTAGAGCAGGGGACTGAAAATCCCCGTGTCCCCGGTTCGATTCCGGGTCCGGCCACCATTTT
>JAAYPP010000001.1 GCA_012519765.1 Lentisphaerota bacterium | reverse complement strand
TTACACAACACTAAACAACAGGAGATTTTATGGCGAAGAAAACAATATATTTGAGCGGTCCGATTATGGATGAGCATGAAGGACATGCTCGCGAATGGCGTGAAGCGGCAAAAGTACTGCTCGGCGCTAATTTCAGGATGCTTGATCCGATGCGGCGTAAATTTGTAGACCGTCAGGTTGACAGCGCGAACGAGATAGTGGAGTTTGATTTGCAGGATGTTCGCGACGCCGATATTATTCTGGTCAATTACAATAAGCCCAGTATTGGCACCAGCATGGAGGTCTTTTACGCGTCCCAGAATCTGGGAAAATTTGTCGTATCATTTTCGCCTTTTGAATACCAGAACTGTAGCCCCTGGATGGTGCGCTTCTCGACCAAAATATTGCACGATCTGGAAAGCGCCGCTTCTTATATCAATACACATTTCGGTTGCGATTAATCATAACCGCATTAATTGCGAGTTATGTTCGCAGACTCGGCAAAACAGGAAAATTTCATACAGAAAAAAACAAAAAAATTAATTGTATGTAATTAATAAAGCTTATATTTGTATTATTCCCGGCAGGATGTTAATTTTCTCATGCGAATCGGCTGAATTTTTTTCCCATCATTAATGCCAGCAAGGTGAACATTGTGAATATCGAAGTTTGTGAATTAAGCAAGTCTTTCGGGGATACCAAAGCGCTTGACCGGATTTCTTTTTTTCTGCCGGAAGGGGCGATTGTCGGTTTTGTCGGTCCGAACGGCGCCGGGAAAACGACGGCGATCCGTATCATGGCGGGGCTTGAACAGCCGGATTCCGGAAAAGTTATGTTGGGTAACCTGAATATGATCGAGTATCCTGACCAAGTGCGAGCTCAAATTGGGTTCATGCCGGATTCAATGCCTGATTCGGATGTTATCCGGGTTTGGGAATATTTGGATTTTTATGCCCGCGCATTCGGTTTACGCGGACAAGCCAAAAGCAGCGCGATCAGTCGGGTTGCGGAATTTACCAACCTGGCATCGCTTCCTGATAAAATGCTTTCCGAGCTCTCCAAGGGAATGAAACAGCAAGTTTCATTGGCGCGAGTACTGTTGCATGACCCGAAAATTTTGTTGCTTGACGAACCAGCGGCCGGACTTGACCCGCGCGCCAGAATTGAACTGCGCGCCTGTCTGGTCAAGCTCGCGCAGGAAGGTAAAACCATATTCATTTCCTCGCATGTGCTCAGCGATTTGGATGATATTGCGACCGGAGCGGTAATCATTGAAAAAGGAAAGATTGTCAGCCATGGTAAGCTTACTGATTTAAGCGCAAGCGCGGCCGGTGAGTTCTGCCGTATTGTTTTGTCGCTACTGGAACTGAATGAGCAGATTCTGGAACAGATTAACGGGCTTGAGCTTGTCGAGTCCGCGATAAAAAGTTCGAACAAACAGATTATGGTTAAGATCAAAGGCGGTACTGCCAACTATCATAGTGCGATGGTACAGATATTTATGACCGGTTTGCCCATTATCAGGACAGAACGTCCGGACGCGGGAATTGAGGAAATATTTTTGAAATCGACTAAAGGGGAGGTCAATTGATGGCACATTTCAAACTATCGTCGTTTGCCGATACCATCAGTCATTCGCTTGCCGACAGTCTTAACCCGGTATTGGTTAAAGATATCCGAGAAAGTCTTCGTTCGCGTTCTCTTTATTATTGCACTGTGCTGGTAATTTTTTTGCAGGTATTGCTCTTTGTTTTAAACCACTGGAGTGTTCGGGATAATGATTCGGTCAATACTATTTTACGTTTTTATCTGATGATCTATCTTTTCTGCGCCTATGTACCAATACTTTCCCTCAGTCAAAACTGGCGTAAAGAACGTTGCAGCGATGCTTTGGCGCTTGAGCATACAACTCCGCTTACGCCCTGGCAAATAATTTCAGGCAGGATACAGGCATTTGGTGTACTGTGGTTTACTCTGCTGGTTGTCGGGATGCCATTACCTGCGTACTTGATCTGCCAGGAACCGGTTACGGTCTTTTCAATTATCAATAGTCTTTTTATGTTTACTGCGATATTTTTCGGGATATCGTTTTTTGTGAATACAGGCGGGAAAAGAACAGAACTGTTAAATATTCTGTCCGTGTTTATATTTCTGATTGCGGGGAGTCATATTATCAATGCGTTTGTATCTGGAAGAAATTTTGCTAGAGCTTATCAGTGGATAAGTGAGCCTTTAATTGTTATTTACTTTTCGGTGCTTTGTATTTTATTGGCGATTCTTTACGGGGCAGGTGGCTTCAAGCCGATTCGTTCCAACCGTTATTGGATCCCACATTTTGCTTTGTTTCTGGCTTTCTTGTCAGTTCCTTTTGCGTTGAGTTTTTTTGTCTTTCATTCTGTGATTACCGTTGAAACAGCGTCGGGTTGGGGCGGTGTATTTTTGACTATTTATGGAGTTATAGTTGTTTCGTTTGCCACTTTGGCAAATGTCCGGATTACCGAACGGTGCCGCCTGGACAGACCTAAAAATCCTCTGCTCAGAATTATCTATTGGCTTTGCGGACCCAGTGCGGTTGCCCGCTATTCATTCGGAATGTTGTTGATGTTGGCCGGATGCGCTATAGTTTGCTATGGTCAAGGTGTGATAACTGAAAACGGTTTAAATTATGATAAATTTAATGATAGAGGTCTTTTATTCTTGCCGTCGTTAGTTATGTGCGCGTGGTGCTATTCCTGCCTGACCCGCGGTATTTGCAGTATTTTCAGGCAGAAATCTTTATCGGTGTTGTTTTCCATAATCGCATTTACGCAAGTGATCAATGTTTTTTCTTCAATTGTTGATGGGGATGCAAAAATCTTTTCGTTATTTTCCCCGTTTGCCAGTTTGTTTTTTGACGCATATGAGTTGATTATCTGGCAAGGAAGCTTTTCACTGATTATGTCATTGTGGCTGATTTACACGTTGCGGCATGAATCTCGCCGCCAATAGTAATAACTTTGCGGTGGTCACGATTGCGCATGAGATTCAGAAGGGATTTTCGTCTTGATGACAAATCTCATGAGCAATTGTTAAAACATATTGAAACGGCGGCGTAAATACCATTCCGCAAATAAAAATATTGCCAATAACAACAGAAAAAACGGGCTCTCCAGAGTCGGATACCATTCTCGTTCGCCGTTGCTCTGATTGACTGCCGACATAACGGCGTCCATCAATCGTTTATTTTCATGGGGCAGAAAAATTCTTTCATGAGCGGTAAAGCGCAAAAAATGTTCGTCAGAAACTTTGATATCGGGATTTTCATGTACGGTCGCTCCGATATTGATGACGGCATGTCGAAGTATGTTTTCATCGTTGCGCAGTTTTGCCGTCAGGCGCAGAATCCACTGTCCTTCCGGTAAGTCTGGAATTTCACCGTAAAAATTATTGTCTTTCGACAAACGGATTGTTTGATGCGTTTCGGCGCCGCCGAAAGGCAGGATTGCGGCATCAATGAATTCAGCATCAGCAGCAGAAGCTTTGATTTTCAGGATTTCGCCTGCCGCCATTGGCGTGGCGTTAACCGTGAATTTAAGACGTTCGTCACGCAGAGAACCGGCGTGCCCCAACAACTGTTCCCAAAAGTGCTGGAAAGCGGCGGAACGTTGTTCGGGGCGTCCCCAGAGGTGAAACGAATTGGATAGGATCGCGGTTATCATGCCGCGGCCGTAAGGCATTGAAACTACCAGCGGATAAGGTTTGTCCGCCTGCGCAAAAAGAAGAATGTTCGATCCCGACTTAATACCGTCAACCAGATTCAATCCGCGCAGGGCGCCGGAATACAGGGTAAACTCTTCAAATGATTTCGGACTGTTTTCCGGAGGCGCAACGGTAAATGCCATATCGGCAAACCTGGCACCGGCGGTACGTACCGGGAGCATCGCATTAAAAACCGTATTACCGTCGGCAGCTCCGAATGAATCTGAGCCGCCCAGAATGGTCAGGTTGCCGCCGTCCGCGAGATATTGTTCCAGCACTTTTTGTTCGGCGGCGTTGAACAGGGAAGCATTGCCTGCGCCAAGGACAATGAGATCGATATTTTTCAATGCTTCCGCGGATTTCGGCAGACCGTTCTCGAAGTTGTCGGATCTGATATTTCCGGCAACCTGAAAAATGCCTTCGCGCACTTTGTAAACGGCTGAGAACTTCTTGCCTGAATCACGCATCATTCTGATCAAAGGGCGAAAACTGTTATTGAGTATTGGAAAGTAAAGCAAAGTTGTGATTAGTTTTTCTTTGACTTCAATGAAAATATTGCGGTGATTGTTCAGAACGCTGATTTCGCCGTCAAGCTGGTTCAGAGAAAATGACAACTTATGAATTCCCGGTGATTTCAGAATTGTTTTGAATGGTGCTTCAATGGATTGTCCTGATACAAGCATGAAAGTCTTCTCTGATTCGGTTTTGCCGTCGACGGTTGATTCGAGTTTGATTTGCTGAGTTGACGCAAACCCGGTCATCTCAATCGGAATAGAAAGTGAAATTTCTTCTCCCGCAAAGACCGTTTCCGGCGTCTTGAAGTCGGCGACGCGCAGATCTGGGGCGGACGACAGCGCGGTGCCGGTTTTGACCGCAAAAATCGGGATGCCTTCCGTGCCGCGGAATTCGGACTGGTCAAGACCATCGGTAATTATTACTGCGGCAGCGATTGCGGATTTATCCAGGTCCCAGGTGGCGGTTTCGAATGCGTGTTTTAAATTGGTACTGCCGCGGGGCGTGTATTGCCCAAAGCTATCGCGATCTTCAGCCGGTGTCATCCGGTCGTTGAAAATATAAACATGTTTTTCAAAATCACGGTTGTCGCCAAGCAGCTTTTGCAATGTACCAAGGCCTGCGGCAAACCGCGTGTCCTTCCGGACATCGGAAACGGCCATTGATTCCGAACCGTCCAGCAGGAAGATTATATGGGAACGCCGGAGCGCCCGGTCCCGGATCGTTATGCCTGGAGCAATAATCATCAAAAACAGAATACCAAGTGAAGCCAGCCGCAGTGAAGTCATTGCCAGTCGGCGTTTTTTTGACCAGTCAAAACCGTTGCGCCAGGTCAGCCAGACCATAAACAAGGACAATGACACCGTCGCAATAATTAACGGCCAGGGCAATAGTGGATAAAGGCGCATTCGCTATTTCCTCCGTCCGGTGAAAGGCATATGATGTCCGCCCAACATAAATTCCACCGCAGCCAGCAGCAACGCGACCAGCAGCAGTAATCCGGTAAAATCAGTGCCGCTACGGAATTGTTTGAGCTGAAATCCCAAATCGGCATCCGCGCGCATAGTTATGACTTTGCCGTCGAAATATCGCGCGGGATTTTTGGTTGTTTTCAGGTTGCTTTCTATTTCGGGAACGGTTATGATTGCCGCGTCAATATCGGTATTTTGGAAAAAAACTGTTCCAGGAAGAAATATGCCGGGAAATTTTCCGTCCGGCAAGAGTGTCTGAATGCCTCCAGAAATAAAACTGGCGTTTTCGCCGTTCAGCACTAGAGGTTCACCGCATTTCAGATATACAGTATTCTCTTGATTTGCAATGGCATAAGTGAACAGCGCGGCCATCGCTACCGGAAATGATTTCAGTTCAGGCCAGTTGCCGGAGCGGCGGCGCAGATCAAATGCCAGCGCCAGAATCCTGCCATTTCCAAACCGGTATTCAGTGATCAGCGGAATTTTATCACAAAACGCCAATGGAACGCCGCCTTTCATTGCTCTGACTGTTTTCCAGTCCAGCAGTTCCAATTGCAGCAGTTCATTCAATTCCGCCAAGTCGCCGGCGAACCGCAGTCCGGATTGGTTGAGGTCAAGATTATTACCGTAAATATCGAAATCGCGATAAAAGTTGCCGTTTTGCGGCGAGCCGGGCAGGGCGATAATGCGACCGCCGCGGCTGAGATAGTCTTTTAACCGTGTTGTCGGCAGATTATGACCCGGACTGATCACAATCAGCGTGAAATCTTCAAGGTTGTCGGATGATACGGCTGTAGTTGTTTTGAAGCCATGCAATGGTTTTTCCAGTGGATCGAGTGCCAGCCGCAAAAAATAAAAAGGATCAGGCAGATCGTAACCGCAGAAAAGCATTTTGTGATGTTCGGAAACATTGATCGTGAATGTCATCCGGTTGTCCATGGGGACATTTTCATCTTCGACAACGATGCTGCCGTTCAAACGACCTGCGCGCAACGGTGTATAGCTGAAAGAATCTTCAATTTTGGCGCTGCTGCTCAACTCAATATTTCTGATTTCTTCAGCGTTCCCATCGATTTCCAATGATATTTTACCGGTACGGTTTTTTTTGCCGTTGTTGACCACTCTGAATGGAATTCTGACCGGACTGCCGCAAAATTTGGTCTTTTTATCCGGTACAACGCCTGAAACCGCCAGGTTTTCATTTGTACCGATCACCGGAATCGTAAACAATCTGACATTGTCCAGCGGCAAAGGATGTTGCGGCATGGCATTGTTTTGGAAATCTGAAATCAGATAAATCTCGCGGCTGACGGCGGCGCTGTTTTTCAATATTTCAGTGGCGTCTTTAACCGATGGAGCCAGGCCGTTGCCACTGCCGGAAACTGAACAATTACGCAGTGCCCGGGCAATTATGCTGGTGTCCCGGGTAAGTCCGAAATCATTTTTGCCGGAAACCGTAAGCAGTCCGACTGAACATTCCGCGGGCAGGTATTTTAGCAACGCCTCAGCTTGAACCAGCGCCTGTTCGAATGCCGATAAACCGCTGCTGGTCAAGCGCTGCATCGACATGGTATCGTCAAGAACTATGATCGCGGCGGTACCGGCGCCGCCAAGTGAAAAACGTTTGAAAAACGGTCTGGAAAGCGCCAACACTGTCAGTAGCAGAATTAATATCCGTATCATCATCAGTAACGTTTCCAGAAGCCGCCGCCGGAACGAAAAATACCGTTCGCGCTCAGTCAGAAATAATAAAGATGAAAATTTCACGACGGTTTTGCGGCGATGGAAAAAGAGATGCAGCAACAGCGGTAGCAAAGTCAGAGGCAACGCCCAGAGAAAAACCGGATTGCCGAATTCCATCAGTTTTTCTCCAATTCC
>JAAYPP010000032.1 GCA_012519765.1 Lentisphaerota bacterium | reverse complement strand
TTGCTTGTAATTTTATGGCTATTGCAAAATGAAAGGAATTGTGTGTAAATGGGAATTTAGATATTGGGTTCAAACTTTATCTTGGGTGTTTTCGTTGAAATTACACATAGTTTTGTTTCTGTTCTAACTCGGAGTCAGATACTATAAATGATAGGGGTTGGGGTTGAATTCAGCATGTTATGAATCTAGCGATTATGTTATGGTAAAACCTATGTTTAATTTGGGAAAAATATCATAACTACATGCTTTAAACTTCGCGCGCGCATAATGCGCGCGTGAAGTTTAAAGCCGCTCCTGAATTTATTGGGAGGACAAAATAATACCAACGTGGAATAAAGGATTGGGTTTGCTTAAGCTCCAACAAACATAATTATGCAAGAATGGAAATAAAAAAGATGTTGAAGTATTTTGAGGGAAAACGGTTTGGTGTTCGGCGCCTTACCGGTAGTATTTTATCGGTTCGGATTTGTACTGCGTTGAATTTCTCTTTGCTGTTATTATCGGGAATAACAGGGAATTCCGTTTCCGCCGATTTGATTCAAGTCAAGACGCGCGCGCCGGAGAATAAAACCGCGACATTTAATTATCGGGTACCGAAAGGTTACGACGGCAAACGGTGCGAAATGTATCGGGTGCTGGTGATTTTCGGCTGGCGCGTTTGACATAAAAATAAAAGCGCAGTTTTTAATTTTCTGAATTGTTGAAAAGTACCTTTTTTCTGCTATTTTAAACAGAATAGTTCCGAATCAGTAATCATGGAAAAGCACATCATGGAAAAGAAGCAGAAAAAACAAAAAAACAGCGACGACCCTGGGCCGCGATTGCGTGGGGATGCTGAATCAACCGGAAAACTGCTTGCTCTCCGGATGATTATTAGCTGAACGTTGTTTTTTAACACCGCCAATCGGCAGCCCCGCGCGTAATTATCGGTTCATTCCCGTCTCTCAAAGAACGCATATGCGTTTTTTGCTATATTTAAAACAGAATCAGGGGAATAAATTATGTTTAAAAGTTACGACATTATAGATGGACGCATCGTCGAATGTCAGCCGGAGTGCCCGGGGCGGATTCAGGTTTACACCACTCCCGACGAAGACGACAAGCGCCATTTGGTGGAAGAGTGCGGCATTGACGAGCATACTTTCTACTCCGCACTCGACGACGACGAAATCTCACGTATCGAATATGAGGAAAAACATGTCGCGGTAATTATGAAACAGCCGCGCAATTACAAGGGCGACCGCAACCTCGAATTCAGAGTGGCCTCGCTCGGGGTTTTTCTATTTAAAGACCGCACTATCATTCTTCAGGCTGAACCGATGTACATATTTGAACACGGAAAAATGCCTTTGCGTGGTAATTCGATACCGGGAATTCTGTTGCGGCTACTTTATCATTCGACCCATCATTTTCTGGAACATCTGCGCATTATCCGCTCTATTTCCGATGAAATTGAGAATAAAATCGAGTTTTCGGTGACCAACAAAGCGCTGGTCAATATGTTTACGCTTCTGAAGAGTCTGACCTATTATGAAAGCGCCATCAGCGCCAATCAGATGCTTTTGGCTAAGATGCGTTCCGATTCCAGAAAATTGGGATTTACCGAAGATGAAGAAGATTTTCTGGATGACATCACGGTTGAAAACAAACAATGCAACAATTTGGCCGGGATCTATTCGGGGATTCTGACCGGCATGTCTGACGCGCGGGTTTCGGTGGTAAGCAACAACCTGGCTATAATCATGAAACAGCTGGCAATCATCAACGTTGTTTTTATGCCGTTAAGTGTGATTACCGGTCTTGGCGGAATGTCTGAATTTACAATGATGACCGGGCACATCTGGTGGCCGCATTCGTACAGTGCGTTGGTGCTGGTGATGGTGGCGATCGGCTATATTACTTATCTGCTGGTCAAACGGGTCGGTCTTGGCGAACGAAAAAATCACTGAGGAATTATATCATGCCTAAACACAATCTGCTCTATATTCCGCACCGTGATTCGCCGGGAACTAAAAGAAAAGCCAGGCGGCAATGGGATGTTCTCTGCGGCCTGATGGCGCTGTTAATCGCGGTTTCGACAATTATCTGCATCGGCAAAGATTTTGAGCTGGGCGAACCCAATATCCACGGTTTTCCGTTATGGTTTCTGCTCTTTTGCGCCTATCCGTTTATCTGGTTGATCAGCCTTTTCAATATTACCAGCGGAATTGAAGGTTCGGCGCTGGTTGAGTTTATCATCAGCTACAACTATCAGGGAATTGCGTTGGGAATAATCAATTTAAGCGGGCTGGTCATTATCTGGCTGCTGGTGCGGTTCTGGTTTATGCACTCTTTCGGTTCGAAATGGGTCAAGACCAGCAGTGTTTTTATGATGATGTATGTCGGCTGGGGTGTGGTCCAGCTGATTTTTTATTTGATGGGGATTCTGTGGGGCAATGGCGGGTTTGAATCGCTTCACGCCCACCTCAGAGGCTACGAATATCGAACCGCCGAAATTCGCAGTCCGGCGCAGAGTGATGCTCCGAAAAGTTCCGTATCCAATACTCAACCTCACTCAAAATAAGCAACATGTACTTTAACGGGCGCAAAACAACTTTGCCGATGGAGGAATTTCAGGAAACTTTCTGTTTGGTTGCTGGTCCAGGCGGGCAACATGTCAATAAGGTTTCCACCGGGGTGAGGTTGCGCTGGAATATCAGAGAATCGTCTTTGCCGGATGAGGTTAAAGAACGTTTGATAACGCGCCTGTCCGGAAAGCTTACGTCAGAAGGAATTCTGGCGGTTACTTCACAGACACATCGCAGTCAGCTCCAGAACCGTGAGGTTGCGCGTGAGCAGCTGCTGTCGATGATTCGCGGAGCACTCCACACCCCGAAAGTCCGCCATGCTACCCGACCGACCCGCGCCTCCGTGAAACGTCGTCTTGAAGCCAAGACTAAACATTCAAACAAGAAATCTCTGCGTCGAAATAACCTTGATAATTAACCGCTGAAATTCGCGCGCGCATTATGCGCGCGCGAATTTTAAGAGATGCTTTCTTGAATATTTCAGTCAGACGAATTATTTTTGACGAGTACAAAAATCAAAACCGATCTGAAATGATAATCAAGTCGCAGGAGCATAAATGGAAAAAAAAAGAGTAGTTGTAACTGGCGCAGGAGTGGTCAGTGCGCTGGGAAATCGGCGCGACGAACTTTTTGACTCATTAGCCGCAGGCAAAAGCGCGGCGCGATATATGCCGGAATGGCAAAGTTTTTTCGGTAAAATTAATATTGCCGCCGCGCCGGTTACTCTGGATCAGGAGGCAGTGAAAAAAATTGATCGCCGGTTTCGTCGCTCAATGGGTAATGCCGCATTGTTTGCCGCGCTGGCAGCCAAGCAGGCGGTGGCGGAGAGCGGACTGGATGAAGCTACTCTTTCTAACGGCAGAACCGGTTGTGTGATCAGTTCGACCATGGGGAGTTCGAGCAGTATAGTTGAATCGACCGCGGCGATTATCGAAAAAAGATTTGACGATCTTTCGGCATGTCAGTTCTTTCGTTGCGTTTCACATTCTTCCAGTTTCAATGTCGCCAATCTTTTCGGCATAAGCGGAGTTCAGCTCGCGCCATGTTCCGCCTGTGCTTCCGCGTTACAGTCGATCGGTCTGGCTTTCGAACAAATTCAATCAGGCAAACAGGACGTGATAATTGCGGGTGGTTCGGATGAAGCGACGCCGACAGTCGCGGGGTCTTTTCAACAGTTGTTCGCGCTGGCGGAGAACGAAAATCTGCCGGCAGAAAAGCTTTCTCGTCCCTTTGACGCAGCTCGCTGCGGTTTGGTTTGCGGCGAGGGTGCCGGAATTTTGATTCTTGAGGAATACGAACATGCCCTCAAGCGTGGCGCGGTAATTTTGGCTGAACTCGCCGGATATGCCACCAATTGTACCGGTGCGCAGATCAGCCAGTCTGATCATGTTTCAATTGAACAGTGTATCAGGCTTGCTGTCGCGGATGCCGGAATAAATCCTGCTGATATTGATTATGTCAGTGCGCATGCGACCAGTACTTTGGCCGGAGATAAAGAGGAGGCTGAAGCCATTCGCCGGGTTTTTGGGGCTGCCGTGCCGGTTTCCAGTCTGAAAGGACATCTGGGACATACTCTTGGCGCTTCCGGCGCGATTGAACTGGCGGCAATTTTTGAGATGATGAAACATGACACGATAATTTCAACCTTGAATCTGAAAAATCAGGCCGATGACTGCAAAGGAATATTCCTGCCGGATAAACCATGTTCCAAGCCGTTGCGCACAGTGGTGAAAAATTGTATCGCCTTCGGAGGAGTCAATGCGGTGCTGGTTTTACGCGGTTATCAACGTTCATAAGTTGTTCATTTGCATTGAAAAAGCTTGAAAATAAGGCCTTTATCCAGTATATTTTTAATTTTAGTTTGCATGCCGGTTGTTCTCAAATAAAGAAAATCAGTTTCCAGTCTGTTACGATTATGTTCTGGAACGCAATTCAGTAGAATAGCCGGCAATACAAATCTTAAGCAAGTTTGTTTAAAAATACAATATCCAAGGAGATATCATCAGTATGACACGGGAAAAAATTATCGAACTAGTCAATTCAATTTTTATTGAACAATTTGAATTGTCGCAAGAAGAATTGACCCCGGATAAAAAGATTTTTGAAGATCTCGGACTGGATAGTTTGGATATTGTGGATCTGATTACCGGACTGCAACGCAAATTTAAGATTCCGTTGCGTCAGAACGAACAGATTCGGCAGATCCGGACACTTGATGATATATATACGTTGTTTGAAAAACTGGCATTGGAAAATCCCGATATTGCCGAAAAAATCATAAACTGATCCGGTCAATATGTACCATTATAACAGTGTTTGAGCCAGCAGTAAAATGTTACTTTTTCCGATAAGCTGTGCGGGTAAATACTGTTAAGCAGTTAAGAATAAATATATTAAACATATAAAAATTACATTTGTCACGGATTAAAGAGTGATACAACTAAAGCGCATATCTCTGACCTTTTTTATTTATCTATCGATGCTTTTCTGGACGGTGCTCTATTGCAGTGTCGCCATCTGGGTATATCTGGTGGCGCTGTTTTGTCCGAAGAGAATTTCCGGGCAGATAATGCGTTATGTCATACTTTATTACGGTCAGACGATGATACACATCGCGATACGTCCTTTTATTGTGGCGAAGTATGAAGACTTGGCGGGTGGCGATACGAGAGCCGGGATTTATATTTTCAATCATCGCTCGGCTTCTGACCCTTTTCTGATGTCGATTTTCGGTATTTCAGCGATTCAATTAGTTAACGGCTGGCCGATGCGACTTCCTTTTTTTGGTTATTTTGCCCGCAGTTGTGAATATATTGATGCCACAAAAATTGATTATGAATCAGCCAAGGCGCATATTACGTCATTGCTTAAACGCGGCGTTTCCGTAATGGCATTTCCGGAGGGAACCCGGTCTGACGGGCGGGTGATGAATCACTTTCACAGTGGGATTTTTAAACTGGCAATGGATACCGGCGCATTGATATATCCTTGCGCAATAGTGGGCAATGAATATTTGCCGGACCGGAAGTTTCGGTTTCCCCAAGGCGGTAAAATTATGGTCCGCCGTTTAAAAGCTATTGAAAATGACGAAATTATGCAGTGCCCGACAGCGTTTGTGCTGAAAAATAAAATCAAGGATATAATTCAACAAGAAACCGCAAAAATGGATAAACTTATTGACCATGAAAACCAGATTTGAGGCCGAAGACGATATTTCATTTCTATCAAGGGCGGACATTGTCCTGCGCCAGACTGAATTGCTGAATGAGCATATTCGCTATAGTCGTGAAAATTCGGCATACTATAAAAAAACTTTAGCAGATCTTGCTGATGAAGATATTACGATTGAAGAACTCGCAAAACTGCCTACCACTTCCAAGCAGGATTTGGCGCTTTATAATGTTGAATTTACCGCAGTTTCAGAGCATGACATTGCCGATATCTGCTTCACCAGCGGTACTACCGGCAAGCCGTGCCGGATAGCCTATACCAAAGGCGATATCGACCGACTGGCCTATAACGATATGCTTGGTTTTGTCGCCGCCGGAATTTCTCCTGCCGACAAAGTCCTGCTGACCTGTACGATTGATTGCTGTTTTGTCGCCGGTCTGGCATATTACAGCGGCGCTGTAAAATTGGGCGCGGCGGCAATCCGCAACGGCATCAATACCCTGGAGAGTCACGCCGGAATTATCAGAACTGAGCGTCCGGGAGCAATTGTCGGAGTTCCTTCATTTTTAGCCAAACTCGGAAAATATCTTCAGGATACCGGAATTGATTGCAGTTCAATCCATACCTTGGTCTGTATTGGCGAACCGGTGCGAAATCGCCAAATGGGTCTGACTCCGCTGGGGCAAAAATTGCAGGAAATCTGGCCAAACTGTTTTTATTCGACCTATGCGTCTTCGGAAATTGTGACCAGTTTTACCGAATGTTCCGCAAGGAGCGGTGGTCATCCTCCAGCTGATCTGGCGATTGTGGAAATATTGGATGAATATGGTGTTCCGGTACCCGCCGGAGAACCCGGAGAGGTTACTGTGACGCCATTACAAGTTACTGGAATGCCGCTGGTCAGGTTCAGAACCGGCGATATTTCTTTTCTGATTGACGAACCATGTTCGTGCGGCCGCAAGACATCACGTATCGGCCCGATTATCGGAAGGAAATCCCAGATGCTGAAAATCAAGGGTACGACACTTTTTCCAAGTGCCTTTTTCACTACTCTTGACAGTATTGATGGCGTTTCAGATTATTACATGGAAGTGGGTGGAGATGCGCTTTCTGATGAGGTTGAAATGTTTGTCTCGTTTCACCATGGTGATGCTAAATCGCTCAAAGTGGCAGAGCTGCTTTACGCGAAAACCCGGCTTCACGTTCCGATTCACACGATTTCGGAAGAACGGGCAAAGTCACGTATTTACGGCAAATCCAGAAAGCCGGTACGTTTTTTTGATTTGAGAAAAAATAATTTATGAAGCAGGGCAGAATATAAAATGTTTGATATTTCAAAATTTGAGATTTCAGAAGATGAAATCCGGGACGCGGCAAAAAAAAATTGTTTGCTGTCAATGGAAATTGAGTTCAATAAAAATTGTAACTATAATTGTCCATATTGTTATGCCGCGGCAGACCAGGGTGGACAGGATTACATCCTTCCGGCAGAATTAGCGGAATCAGCGATCCGGCAGGCTGCGCAGCTCGGCGCCAGAAAAATTGTGATTATCGGCGGAGAACCATTGTTGTTCGAAGATTTGGAAGCACGGATTAAGCTGATAACTGAACTTGGAATGGGTGCGGAAATATTTACTAACGGTTCACTGGTCAATCCGGAAAACGCCGCGATGTTTTTCAAATACGGCTGTCGCGTGGTGGTAAAACTTAATTCGCTGAACGCTGAGATTCAGGAACGTTTGACCGGAATTAAAAATGCTTTGTCCATCGCGAAGCGGGCAGTCACTGTTTTGAAAGAAGCCGGCTTCAACAGTCCGGATATGCTGGCCGCCAGCACGGTTATTTCTTCGGAAAATCTCGATGGTATTATCGAATTATGGAAATATTTGCGTGAGAATGCAATCACCCCATATTTTGAAATGATTACTCCGCAGGGCCGGTTGCTGGATAATAAATATCTGGAAGTTGACTCATTGGTTATTAAAGATATTTTTGAACAAATCAGCGAAATTGACCGCCAGTATGGTTATGATTGGCAACCGCAGCCGCCGCTGGTCGGAGATAAATGTCTTCGCAATACTTATTCATGTCTGATAAACTATGGCGGCGATGTTTTTCCCTGTGTGGGAATCGACAAAAAAATCGGCAATATCGCCGAACGTCCATTGCGGATAATACTGGAAGAAAGTCATGTTATTCAGGATTTGAAAAATTATCGCAACATGATCAAAGGCCCGTGCCGAAACTGCGACAAACTCGATACCTGTTACGGCTGTCGCGGCGCTGCTTATCAGTTGACTGGAGATTATCTTGCCTCAGATCCGCTTTGCTGGCGGAATGTGGATAAACTTGACCAGATTGTTTCGCTTCCAGTCGCGGCGACGAATTATCTTCCCCACCAGCCGCCGATGGCGATGGTGGAACAGATTATCGAAGTCGGTCCAGTCTCCAAGGTTGGCATGAAAGTAAGAAAAGATAATCGTTTTCTTGATGATTCAGGAAAACTTGACCGTGCAGTGATTCCCGAAATTGTCGCCCAAGCCGGGGCTGCGGTTGATACCTTCAGGTTTAACGGCAAAATACGCCCGGGGTTTCTGGCTTTCGGTCACGAAATCAAAATTCATGATGATCTCAATGTCGATGATGAATTGGTGATTGCTTTTTCTGAAGAAAATTCCATGGAAGGCTGGCATACGCTTAAATTCAGTATCGTCAAACAGCATAATAAAATCTGCGCTGACGGGGAAATCACCGTATGCGTTTTCTAATTCCACTGATAATTTTATTGGCCGCTTCGATAAGCAGGGCGGACGATGACGCCTTGAAAATGTTCTCGGAACGTCTCGCCCCGCTGGCAGAAATTCGCACTGTTCAGGCGGATTATATTCAAACCAGGAAAATTAAAAGCCTGAATTTGAGTCTTAAGATAACCGGTGCGATGGCGCTGGAAAAAAATGGACGTCTGTTCTGGCATGCCAAGTCGCCGCTGTCCTGTATCTCAATTATTTCGGAGGATTCGCTTCGGCAATGGGATGCTGAAACCGGCAAGGTTATAACGATTTCAGCCACCCGTTTTCCCTGGCTTAAATTCTTATATTCCAGCATGTCGGAATGGATGTCCGGCGATCTCGAAAAACTGAAAAATAATTTTCAAATCGAAGTCAAGGACGATTACACTTTAGTACTTGTACCCCAGCAGAAAATGTTTGCGGAATTTATCGCCAAAGCGGAGATAAAGTTTTCTCCCAAATATGACTCGATAGCGGAAATGACTTTTTTTGAACGCAACGGCGATGTTCTGCATTTTGAGTATAACAATACCTTTGTCAACCAGAATATACCGGAAGAGAAATGGATATTGCTGCCCAAATAGAGAAGTTTTTTACAAAAGCAGCTATCCGGGTTTTGCGACGCCGGAAAATTATCTGGTTTGCAGGTATTTTACTGCTTTTACCGGCGTTATTTTCTGCTGTTTTTTGGGGCAATTACGGGAATGATATTAGAACCCTTTTTTCAGAAGATTCCGACGCCGGCAAAGCATTTTTATCAATGCAGCGGAGTCAGGCCGCCAATACCATTGTGCTGGAATTTGACACCGGACACCCGAACGGCGCTGCCGCTATCGCGTCATGGCTTGATGGACTGGTCGAGAAAATTGGAAAACTTCATTTTGTCAATTCGCTGACTTTTCGCTTGTCTGATTTTATTGCCGGAGCTTCGCCTGAACAACTTATAAAAGTAATTCCGCAGCTTTATAACGCTGCAATTTTGGATGCCGTTGACCCAAAATCGGCGGTTGCTTCTTTTATCCGGCAGAGTGCTATACCGGTTCCCGGCGTAGTGTCGCGCCTGCGCGGTGATCCCTTTGGGCTCAGTCTGAATATTTTGACCGAACTGGAAAAACTTGGTGAGCTGTCCGGGATGGATTTATCGCCGGGACATGCTTTTCTGGCGAACCGCGATGCTTCCCGGGCTGCGGTCATCATTGATCTTAATCCGCTGAAAATCGGGGACGCCGGGAGCGCGCGGGAAATATTGGGGCTACTGAAAAAACAATGGTCGGATATTCCTCCGGGAGTGAAGGTAAATATTATTTCTCCGTTAAATCATACTATCGGCAATGAAGAAACCATCAAAAGCGATATTGTCCGGATCAGTCTGCTTTCGGTTTTCCTGCTTGGAATACTTTTTTTGCTGCTTTATAAAGGTGATTTTCGTGCAATGTGGATTCCGGCAATTCCGGTTTGCGCTTCGGTGTTGGTTGCCGGCGTGATGGCTTTGTTATTTGAGAATATCAGTTTGTTCATTATCGGAGTCGGATGTGCGCTTCACGGTTTGGCTGTAGACCAGGGAATTCATGTTTATACCGCGTTCAGCGGTAAATTCCGCGTGCGTCGCCTCGGGCGGATTTTTCTGCCGATGTTTTTGTCGACATTTACTTCTGCGTGTGTTTTTTTGATGCTGGTAACCTCAGGTATCGGCGCTTATGTGCAGTTAGGGATTTTCGCTTCAGCCTCGTTGATGATCAGTTTTCTACTAGCTTTTTTTCTTTTGCCGACTCTTCAGAAAGACCGCCCGGTTAAACGCTTTCAATGTGCGGAATATTCTCCTACCACATTCAGTTCCGGAATCATTATCTCGATCTGGGTTGGAGCGGTATTGTTTTCCGCGTGGCTGGCTAAAGACTTGAGAAAAGATTTCAGTCTCAATGTGTTAGACGGGACTTCTGCCGCAGTGCTTGACGCTGAACAGGATTTTGAACGTCAATGGCGCAAGTCATCAGCTCCGACCATGATGGTGCTTACCGGTAAATCGGTTGACGAGGTTGCTGCCGAATCCGGCAAATGGCGCGATTTACTCAAAAGCCGGCAGATTGAAGCATTCGTGCCATCAGCGCTTTGGCCTGCCGCAGAAACCAGGCAGAATAACCTTGCAACCTGGCAGACTCCGCAGACCAGGCAGCGTATGGATTATCTAGAGTCAAAACTTGCTGAGACATGCCGGAATCATGGATTGCCGGAAAGTTTATTCACCCCGTTTTTTGTTGAAATTCGTCAAGCAGTAATGACGCCGGCCGACGTTCCTCCGGAACTTATCGCGGCTGTTTTGGATCGGATGATAAAAAAATATCCGGAATGGGTGTCTGAAACTATTCTGGTACGGAATACCCCGGAAAATACTTCTTTTCTCTATGATAAAGCCCATGGGATAGATAATTGCGCAATCATATCAAGAGCAGCATTTAATCGGATGATTTCTGCGGATTTTTATGAACGTTTCACGCGTATTTTAATAACTGCGGCAGTGGTGCTGACGGTGCTTATTCTGCCGGTATTTCGTTCCCTGGTGAGTTTTTTCACAGTTATGTTGCCGGTTTTTACTGCCGTCTTGGTATTATGTGGACTGTTAGCGCTTTTCGATATGCCGCTTAACATCATTATCTGCTTCAGTTTGATTCTTCTCACCGGATTGTCGGTAGATTACGGAGTGTTCGCTTTGCATAATGTTCGTTCCAAAGATACAACTTCTTCGATTCCTTCATCGATGTTTTTGGCAGCGGCAACATCCGTTCTGAGTACCGGTGCGATGCTGTTTTCAGCGCATCCGATTATGTTTTATACCGGTTTCGCGTTGTCGGCGGGATTGGTTGTTTCCAGCATTTGTGGACTTTACGTAATTCCCGCGTTATGTTTTTTGTTCAGAAAGTCGTCGACCAAGCTGCCGGTTGCCGCATTGACCGGTGCTCTATTACTGTTTTTGACCGGCTGTTATTCTCCGGATTTAACGGTTCAAGAACATCCGGCACGTTCAATGTCGGCGCCACAGATTAAACAGGAACTGACAACGCATCTGCGCACGTTTTCGGCAGCGCGGGTTTTTCGTTTGAACGCCACATTTCAATACTACGGATATATTTTTCCGTTGATATTGATCGGCAAAATCGGAGACCGCAATGCTGAAATCTCTGTTATTGGTGTCAATCCGTCGGGACTGAAAATACTTGAAGTTTCAGGTAGCGGCGGGCAAACGAACCGGAAAGAATTTTCGCCGGCAATTCCGGAATTTGCGGCTGAAAAAATATTCGGCGGACTTTATCATGACCTGAAAAATATTTTCGGCAACATCCCGGAACAGCGTGGCTTAAATGTGCAACGCGGCCAAACTCCGATATTGCTCGAAACGCATGCGAGGTTTGACGATGAAACGGTAAACTGGGTTTTTGACGGGGTGCCGCTGCGTATTACGCTACGAAGATCGGGTTACTTTCCCCGTCGGCACTGGCTGGCTGTTTATCGTACCTGGAATGATTTTCGCGGAGAATTTGCCGAAATCGCGTATAAAAACTATAACACCGGTGTCGGAATTGTTCTGCGCGGTATCCCGAACGAAAAGGAAATAAAACCATGAGTATGTCAAAAATTGCGAATGAATTATTGCAGCGCATAGTGTCAATTGAACTTTTGGAGAACGGCGCTTGTCGCGGTGTGGTCAAGTTTGATGACGCTTTTTGCGGTTTCGATGGACATTTCAAGGACAATCCGGTCGTACCGGGAGTCTGTCTTTTGCAACTGGTGGAAATTATTGCCGCAAAACAACTGGACAAACCGTTGAAGTTGGTCAATATTGCACAGATGAAATTTAAAACGATGCTTAAGCCTGATGATATTGCAGAGTTTATGCTTTCCGCTTCGGAAGTGGATTCACATTGTAATGTATCATGTTCGATTCAGGTGAAAGAACGTGTAGCGGCCAGAATAAAAATGGTTTTTGAAACAAAATGAGACGTAAACTGAAATATTTTAAGTCAGAACCGGGTGATCCTGCACCGGTATGGATTGAGGTTGCCCACAAAATCGCCTTCAGCGAAGTTGATGCGCTGGCGATTGCGTGGCATGGACATTATCCGCGTTTTTTTGAACTGGCCCATTCGGCTTTGATGCGCAAAGTCGGGCTAACTTATGAAAATTACCGCAAATATGATATTGGCGCGCCGATTGTACAATGTCATGCCGATTACTATAAACCGCTGTTGCTGGATGATGATCTGACCATTCGCGCGGAACTTCACTGGAGTGACGGCGCGCGCCTTAATGTCGCTTATGTTTTAAACGATTCAAGCGGTGAGATTTGCGGTTCGGGTTATACTGTGCAAATGTTTTTTAACGCGTTCTCGCATGAACCTTATATACTGGTTCCGCCTTTTGTCGATGAGATATTTAAAAAATGGCAATCCGGAGCTTTTAATGAATAAAAAATGTGTCAAAATAATCGCTTCAGCCGCGATTACTCCGGCAGGAAGCGATATAAATTCATCGCTTGAGAGTTTTTTCGATGGGAAGCCGTCTTTTTCGTTACCTGACCACTTTGATTCAAAGGGGTTGTCTTTAGGGATTTGCCGCGATATTGATACTGCCTCCGCCAAAGGAAATTCCCGTGCAGAAAGACTTTTGAATGCGCTACTGCCGCAGTTATCGCGCCATGATGCTTGGTCGTCGGAAATTCCGTTGTATCTGGCGACGACAGTAGGTTCGATTGATCTTCTGGAGAATTCTTCCGGCGGAATTTACCCTGATGCCACTGGAAACTTGCTGGAATGTGCCGGAAAAATATTCAATTTGAAAAACACGTTACTGGTTTCTGCCGCATGTGCTTCCGGACAAAAAGCTCTGGTCATGGCTGCGGAATCAATTATCCGCGGTCAAAACCGCTATGCGCTGGTTGTCGGATGTGATATCTGCAGTGAGTTTGTCACTTCAGGATTTTTCTCTCTCGGCGCGCTCTCACACGGAGTAACCAGCCCTTATGATGCCGACCGTGACGGGCTTACTCTTGGTGAGGCTGCCGGTGCCGTATTGCTTGCCGCCGATGATTGCCCTGAAGCGGCTGAAGGCTACATCCGGGGCTGGGGCGAAACTTGTGACGCCGCACACATTACTGCCCCGGAGGTTTCCGGTGTCGGACTTGTTGCTGCTATTGCAGATGCGCTGACCATGGCCGGAGTTTTGCCGGAAGATATTGCCGGAATAATGGGTCATGGTACTGGAACTGTTTACAATGATCAGGCCGAGATTGCTGCCTTGAACACTTTTTTTAACGGTTCAAGTCGCGCACTATATTCACTCAAAGGGAATATCGGTCACACACTGGGCGCGACTGGTGTTTTGCAAAATATTTTTGGAGTCAGGTTCGCTCAACGCGGAATTTTTCCTCCTCAGGCCGGGCTGAAAACTCCAATGAAAGGTGCTGAGAAGATGGTTTCGGCCGCAGTTTCAGGAATTGTCGGTAATAAGATTCTTTCTTTAAATATTGGCTTCGGCGGTTTAAACAGCGCTATTATTCTGGAGGTTGCATCATGAGTCATGTTGTTGCCGGCGCGTTAATCAATTTATCAACTGCTGAAACTCTCTATTCCGGCAAAAGATTGGCTGGATTTGACACTTTGCTTCAGCTCAAATCACTGATGGAACAGGAAGACTGGATTCCCCAAGGTGATCTGGAAGACTTCCGGCGCGGAAGTGACAGCGTCAAGCTGGGACAGCTTTGTGCGTTGCTGGCCGCCTCAGAATTTGGCGGAAATACGGAAAAAACTGCGATTGTCGGGTGGAACGGTAACGGTTGTTCTGCCAATAATGCGCTTTATTGGAGAGATTATGTCGAAAACGGGCGTGAGCTCGGACGCAGTGCTCTGTTCGTAGCAACTTTGCCGACTACTCCGATATGTGAAGCCGCAATTACGCTTGGCATAAAGGGATCAGTATTTTATCTCAAAACAATCCCTTCAACCGGCGTTCTTCTTGATGAACTGGAAGGACTTTTCCAGCGTGAGAATATCGACCGAATTCTGGTTCTTGAAATTATTGATGGCGGAGCTTGTGCGCTGTTGCTGGAGTCCGGCAGTTCTGTTCCAGAAACTGAAAACTTGCGTCAACTTTTTGACATAATGAAACAAGGTAAATGAAATGAATTTAAAACTGATCTATCCTAAATGGCCGAAATTGCCTAATCAACCGGAATTCAATCTGCCGCCGATTGGACCGGTTACTTTTGCGGCAACGCTGCCGGAACGAGTTAATATTGATTTTTGTGATGAAAATGTTGAACCGCTTGATCTCACCGAGAAATACGATCTTTATGCGATATCATGCATGCTGACCTGCCAGGCACCGCGGGCATTTGCTATTGCCGATGAAATCCGCGCGTCCGGCGGAACGGTGATGCTGGGCGGTATCGCGGTTATGCTTCATGCCGAAGAGGCGGCAACCCATGCGGACAGTATTTTTCTCGGGGAGGCAGAAGGCCGGATGGAACAGGTATTGCAGGATTTTGAAGCCGGGAAACTGAAGAAAGTTTATAATTATCTCGGCGATTTTCCAGATACCGCGCTGATTGGTCCGGCACGTCGTGATATTCTCAAGCATGAGCTTTACAACTATCGCGGCGTTCAGATGGTCGATCTTTTTCACGCTTCACGGGGATGCCGCTTCAACTGTTTTCCCTGCTGCACGCCGTATCTTGGCGGACGCCGTTTCAGACCACGTCCGATTGACAAAGTGGTTGAAGAGATGAGCGGTATTAAAAACAACCGCCTTTTCATTGTCGATAATTCACTGGCGCAGGATGATCAATGGGAAAAAGATCTTTTTCGGGCAATTGCGCCGCTGGGCAAAAAATGGATTTCGCATCCGATTAAAGACAGCGAGGAAATCCTCAAACTGGCCGCTGAAGCTGGCGCATGGTATGTCTATCAGGCGGTTTTTGATACTTCGGATTATATCCGCGACCGTATAAAACGTTACAAAGATCATGGTATCGGTGTCGAAGGCACGGTTATTCTAGGCACAGACGAGCAGTCTTTAGATGATATCAAGCGACTGGTGGATTTTCTTTTGGAAATAGATATTGATCTGGCCGAATTCACCGTGCTTACGCCGTTTCCTCACTCCAGTATTTGCGATGACCTCGAAAAACAAGGACGCATTCTGCATCATGACTGGAGCAGATATACCGCCGGCGAAGTTGTTTTCAAACCTGCGAAGATGACCGTGGACGAACTCCAGAATGCCTATCAGTATGCTTGGGATACTTTTTACCGCGACTGCTCAATGGAGTTCAAAATGGCTAAACTTTATCTGGACGTAATGAAAAAGGAACGCGGCGAAAATATCGCTCCGCTCCAAATCAATAAAAAACGCTGGGGCAAATAACCGCGGGAAGGCACAATGAAGATTCTTTTGAGTTCAGCCAATTTTTGTGACGACCCGATTGCGGTGTATCCTATCGGCATGAGCGTGATTGCCGCAGTGCTATCTGAGGCCGGTCATGAGGTTCGGCAGTTTGATCCAATGCTTTACGGCCAGGACGGATACCTTGAAGCCGCACAACGTCTTGCCATTGGTTTTAAGCCCGATTTGATCGGGATCAGCATGCGGAATCTCGATAATGTGGACAGCTGCGTTGACAATTCTGAATTTTTTAAGATTATTCTCGAAGTAGTCCATGCCTGGCGTTCGCTGGTGTCTGCGCCGATGGTGATCGGCGGCACCGGTTTTTCGATGTATCCTGAGCGGATTCTCGAACTCTCCGGTGCTGAATATGGCATAGTCGGGGAGGGGGAAAACGCAATTCTGGAATTGGTTGGCGCTTTGGCCGCCGGCAATCCGCCGCCGCGCGGAACTATTCTGCGGCGGTGTTCTGACAAAATTTACGGTGGAATTTATGTTCCTGAGATTGCTTCATTTTATGATCGCGAAACTCATATTATTCCGCTTCAAACAAAACGCGGCTGCCCTTTCAAATGTGTTTATTGTACTTATCCGATGCTGGAAGGGCGGTTTATGCGCGTGCGTGAGCTGGATGATGTGTTGCGTGATATTGAGCAGATAACGAACCTTTATCCGGATTCAATGATCTATTTCTCAGATTCCGTATTCAATGATCCTGCCCGCCATTTCGAGAAGTTGATTATAGCGATGATTCAGCGCGGTATCAACGTTCCATGGACCGCATTTATTACTCCATCCGGGATTCGGGACGGCGATCTGCAAATGATGGCTGAATCCGGTCTGGTACTGGCTGATCTGGGCGTGGATGCGGCCTCTGATCAGACCCTTGCCGGAATGGGCAAAAATTTTACTTTTGAAGAAGTCGCGGCATGCTGTTGTACGCTCCTTGACATGAATATCGGCGTCACTGCCAGCGTGATGTTCGGCGGTCCCGGTGAAACTTGGGAAACTGTGGACGAAGGGATGGCCAATCTCCGTTCAATTGAACCGGCTTATTCCATTATTTTTCCCGGTATCAGGGTTTTCGACGGCGCGCCGTTAATTGAGATTGCCCGCAGGGAAGGGGCGGTACCACCCGGTTGGGACGGCACCGTGCCGTTATACTATTTTGCTCCCGGAATTGATCAGGAACAACTCCACCTGAAACTGCTGGAAGGTTTCAAAGGCAGCAGGTATTGCGTCTATCCTCCTTCGAGCCGTAATCAGGATCTTCGCATGATCAATAAATTCGGATATTCCAAATTGCGCAATTTACAATTGGGAGCTCTTTCGTGAAAAACCAAGCTTTGAATATCTGGTGTGTTATTCCCGTTTATAACAACAGCAAAACCGTCAAAACGGTCGCGTTGGCTTGCCGGGCAATTATGGAACAGGTGCTGCTCATTGATGACGGCAGTACCGACTTGGAACCGGAGTTTTTTACCGCGCTGGAACAGGCTGATATTCGCGTTATCCGTCATCAGCGCAACCAGGGCAAGGGCGGCGCGATTGTTACCGCCATCCGTTATCTGGCCGAACGTAATGCCGATTATCTGATCGGGATTGATGCTGACGGGCAGCATGATCCGCAAGATTTGCCCAAATTTATCGAAGTGTTGCGACAACACACTGACGGCGAACCGGACCTGCTGGTAGTCGGCTGCCGCGATTTCAACACACCAAATGTTCCCGAATCCAGCCGTTTCGGACGTAAATTTTCAAATTTCTGGGTTAAACTCGAAACCGGGGTCGCGTTTTCGGATACTCAGTGCGGATTTCGTGCTTATCCGGTGCGTGCGGTGTCCAGACTCAGTTTTGTTTGCCGCGGATTCGGGTTTGATGTCGAGATTCTCACCCGTTGCATCTGGGGTGATCTTAAGCTTCATGAAGTACCGGTGAAAGTGACTTATGCGCCGCACGGTGAACATCTGACTCATTTTCGCCCGTTTAAAGATAATTTCAAAATGTCTCTGCTGCATACACATCTGGTAGGATTGCGGCTTCTTCCTTTCAAGCCCAGGCGTCTGGTTGCCGATCAGGAAAAGAAAAAATACTCTTTTCTCCGATCCCCACGTGAGTTTCTGAAATATCTGCTCAGCGAAAATACCACTCCGCCGTTGCTTGCCACTTCTGCCGCGGTCGGTACCTTTCTGGCGGTTCTGCCGATTCCCGGCTTCCATTCGCTGGCTATCCTTTATGTTTGTCTGAGGATGAAATTGAATAAAATCATGGCGTTGGCTATTCAGAACCTGTTTATGCCGCCGGTAACACCATTTGTCTGCATTGAACTCGGTTATTTACTCCGCAACGGTCATTTTTTGACTGAACTCACTATGCGGACGGTCTTTGATGAAATGCATTACCGGCTGTTCGAATGGTTTCTCGGCAGCCTGGTAGTAGCTCCGCTCTTCGCGACGCTGGCGTGGCTGGCGGTTTTTCGAGCTGCGCATCGGATTCAATGCAAAAGCAACGAATCCAACGGGGAAATCGCTGAAAATGGCTGAGTATAATAATTTAAGTACTTCCAGAGGCAATCGACTCGGTGTCGGCTTTTTTAAAGTTTTTATTTGGATTTTCGGTGTCCGGCACGCATGCCGTTTTGTCTGGTTTGTTACTTTTTTTTATGCGGTATTTGACCGTACTGCTTTTAAAACGGCACTATTTTACCTGAAGAAACGTTTTCCTGAGTCCGGACGTTTGATGCGCCGCATACATTTTTATCGTCTGATAACCTTGCAGGCCCAGATGTTTATTTTGAGTTATTGGATCGGCACCGGACATCAGTTGCCGATTATCGAAAAAAATCCCGATGCCTTGCGCAAGCTTCTGGAAGACCCGTCAAAAGGGCTTGTCCTCGTCGCCAGCCATTTCGGCTGCTGGCAAACAACTATTGCGCATCTGGTTTCTTTCGGACGCAAAGTCAATTTACTGGTTCAGGTTGACCCGAATACGCCGATTGATAAAAGAATGTCTATTCTCGGGATGAAAGATAAGGTCAAGTATATTGATATCAGTTCGTTTTCCGGAGGTTTACTGGAGTGCATGGAAGCCGTTTCACGTGGAGAAATTGTCTGCATCATGGGTGATCGGGTGACTGCTTCCGGTACCGCAAAAATGAATTTCCTGGGGACACAGGCGGAATTTCCGCTCTCTCCGTGGTTGATCGCCGCCCGTTGCCATTGTCCGGTGGTGCCGGTCTTTACCGCTTTGAAGGGAACCGCCGAAGCAATTTATTTTCACTTCAGCGATCCGATCTATGTACAGTGCCCGGAAGACCGCAAACCCGATGTTGGTGATCTGCAGAAATCAATGCGTGAATATATTACTGCACTCGAAGCGATGATTCAGATCTTTCCATATCAGATGTTTTATTTTAATCTGGAACAAAATATCGTCTGGGATTGACTCGCTATCGCTGAAATGGTTTCTTAAACTTCACGCGCGCATTA
>JAAYPP010000213.1 GCA_012519765.1 Lentisphaerota bacterium | reverse complement strand
TAAGTTTGAAAACGGGGTTTACGTCAATTACAATCTGGCGGCACACTGCAATTATGAGGGAGAAACCATAATTTTTGAAGGAGAACTCGGGCGGATTGAGATGTTGCGCCGAAAACGCACTGGCGGCGAGTTTTCCAGTGTCGAAGTTTTCCGTTTCGAACAGGAAAAGCCCGAACAGATTGATTTAAAACTTGAATCAGGCACACATGGCGGCGCCGACAACCGGTTATTCGAGGATCTTTTCGGCACGGAAAAATCCGGTCGTTTAGCTACTTTGGATGACGGTATTCAGGCGGTTTTAACCGGCATTGCCGTAAATGAATCACTGACAAACGGGAAGGAAGTTCATGTCCAATCGCTCTTATAAAGGCGTTACCTTGACCGGAGAATATCTGGAAATAACGGTTAATGGTAATAAGATTGACGAGGTAAAGATCATCTCACCGGTTTCCGGTTTGCCGTATTTATTGCCGCCGCTGGTGGATTTGCAACATAACGGCGCGCTGGGACTGGCTTACAATAATCTCAACGGCGATGCTCCTGCACAACTGCGTAATGTAGCTGAACATCTTATCCGCAATGGTGTTGGTCGGGTTCTGGCAACTTTTCCCACCGCACCGCATGAAACATTGCGCAATGCGACCACCGCGCTTGCTGCGGCATTGAACGCTGATTCACAACTTGATACGCTGTTTTTCGGGATTTTTCACGAAGGCGTTTATATTTCACCCAAACCGGGATGGCGCGGCGGACATGAACCGCGTCACATCGAACCGCCAGACTGGAACAAATTTCAGTTGCTGAACCGTATTTCTGAAAATCGCATCAAACTGGTCAATGTGGCTCCGGAAGAACCCGGCGCCTTGGATTTTATTGATAAAGCCGTAAATTCCGGTATTAAGGTGGCGATCGGTCACTGTTGTCCGGATACTGCGACAATTAATAAGGCGGTTGAACGCGGCGCAAGCATGGTCACTCATTTTGCCAACGGCGCGGCCCCCATGATTCATCGATTTAAAAATCCGTTCTGGGGCTTTCTCGATAATCCAAATCTGGCGTTGGGACTGGTCGGCGATGGCTTTCATTTACCACCGGAAGTCGTAAGAACAGCATTGAAAATCAAAGGTTCAGAACGTTGTTTTATGGTATCCGATGCCAATATGTATTCAGGATGCCGTCCCGGTTTGTATCATCGCCTCGGCGGTTGCGATTGCGTGATTGAACCCAATGGCTTTATTCATGTTTCAAATCAGGAGATTCTTGCCGGCGCCTGGTTCCAAAACAACCGCAGCGTGGAGTTTTTGATCAATGAGGTTGGATTGGATTTTTCTGAAGCGTGGAAAATGTGCAGTATGAGCCCGGCAAAACTCATGGGGCTATCTCTTCCTGAATTTCGAAAAGGCGAAGAAGCAACGTTTGTTCTGGCACGCTTCGAGCAAAAAAATCTTGAGATTGAAAAAACTGTATTCTGCGGTAAAGAATTTACTGGTCATTGCCAATCTGATAATGCCCGGTTTAACATCAAATGTATGGATATCGATAATCTAAAAAATAAGGAGGTTATAGTATGCAACAGTTGAAAAAAAATCATCGGACTGGGTTTTGTGAAACGTTTTTACCATGGAAAATCGGTAAGTCCGGAAAGCAGAAAAGTGGGCATCTGAAATGTTGTAAGTCGTTGATTATCAACGATTTCACTCTCATTGAGCTCCTCGTTGTAATTGCCGTTATCGCTATCCTCGCTGCCATGTTACTGCCAGCTCTTAATCGAGCCAGAGAAGTTTCTAAACGCATTAAATGTGTGTCCAACATGAAACAAGTCAGTCTTGTTTTTATGAATTATGCTGACTCGTATGAGGAATGGTTTCCATGTAGATTGGGCAGTATTAACTATAACACATCCGGAGGAGGTACGACTGTAGCATGGTCTTACTTTTTGGCAGAAACGACAAATATG
>JAAYPP010000212.1 GCA_012519765.1 Lentisphaerota bacterium | reverse complement strand
TATTGATGAAGATTCTAAGTTCATCCGCGAACTTGAAGATTTTTCCTGATGTTGTCCTGAGTCAGGCAGACGGTGCTCATCCAGGCAGACGCTTGTACTGTTATTTTGAAGCTGTAGATATTGACTAGTAACTTTTCAGCGTTAAGTTAGACGATTATTTTAAATTCAAAAATGTTATATTAAATGGAGATTTAAATTATGGCGGAAGAGCTTCAGGGGCTGTTGAAAAGAATTCATGAAGAAGGCTTGTCAAAAGCTGAACAGGAAAAAAAAGATATTATTGCCGCCGCTGAAGGTGAAGCGGAAAAGATACTGGCAGAAGCTAAAACAAAAGCTGAAGCAATGATTAAAGCGGCAAAAGAAGAAACTGATAATTACACTGCAAAAGGAAAAGCCGCACTGGAACAAGCATCGCGGGATATTTTGGTTCAGCTTAAAAATGAGATGATTAAGCGAATTGAAAAAATTGTTAAAACCACCTTAAAAGATGCGATGAATCCGGAATTCATGAAGGAAATCATCTCGACAATGGCGGAAAAATATCTACAGGCCGATCCCAAGGCTGAACTTTCGCTCCACGTGCTGGTGGCGGCTAAAGACCTTGAGAAACTGGAAAACCTGCTTAAGGGCAGCCTTTCGGCCAGCTTCAAGAGTGACCCGAAAATTTTCAGCAGGCACGACATTGACAGCGGTTTAAAAGTAAGTTTTGATGGGGCAGATGCGTTTTTCGATTTCAGTGACGATGCATTTGCTGAATTGATTTGCGCTTATGCAGGACCGCGTTTTGCCGAATATTTCACCAATCAAAGCTGAACCGAGCGCGGTAAAAAGTCATAATTATGGAGCATTACTACCATTTTTTCGTTAGTTCACTTCCCGGCTTGAAACTCTTCGCCCCAGCCCCTTGGAGCATTGAAGATTTCATGGAGGAATGTGCCAGGAATCTATCTGCGGCAGATCTCAATTTGGTAAAAACTACCGAGTTCATACCACAGAATGATATTGATTTTCCTTCCGACAGCATGACTTTTGCATGGACTAATTTTGAAAAACAATTGCGTAACCGAATTGTGCGGCAAATTGCCAAACAAAGTGATGAGTCATCGGTTTTCGAGCGTGTTTCCAAAGGATGTTATCCTGAAGTGGAACTTGCTGTTTTGGAAGCATGGAATCAAATCAATCCGTTGGAACGTGAAAAAATATTGGATTTATGGCGTTGGCGCTTTCTGGAACACCAGGAAGCGCGTCGCCCTTTTGGTTCAATTGGATTTATCTGCATGTATAAAATCAAGCTGCAGATTGTGGAAAAGTGGCAAAAACGCCAAACTGAGGCCGGCCAAAAAAATCTGACGCGAATACTGGAAGAATCCTCTGCGCAAAGAGCCCAGGAACCGCAGCAATAAAAGTTTAAGATTATGCAAAATATGAAATACACTAAACAGGAGCAAAACTGACGATGGAGAAATTGTCTAAAGGTAAGATCGTCGGCGTCAACGGAAATATGCTGACCGTTGAATTTGATGATCATGTCATCCAAAACGAAGTGGCATATGCCAAAGTCGGTGATACCAGATTGAAATCTGAAGTAATCCGAATTCGCGGAAAACGTGCTGACCTCCAGGCTTTCGAGAGCACGGATGGATTAAAAATCGGCGACGAGGTGGAATTTACCGGTGAACTATTGAGTGTGGAGCTTGGACCGGGTCTATTAACCCAGGTATTTGACGGCCTGCAAAACCCGCTGAATGAAATGGCTGAACAACATGGTTTTTTTCTTAAACGCGGCGCTTATCTCAAGGCTTTGGATTATGAGCGGGAATGGGATTTCACGCCGATTGTAAGTTCGGGCGATACGGTAATTGCCGGAGACTGGATAGGAATGGTTCCGGAAGGAATTTTTAAACATTATATTATGGCCCCTTTTGACCTGCACGGTGAATGGCAGATCACGGAGCTCAGTCCAGCCGGCAAATATAATCTGAAAACTTCGATTGCCAGGATTAAAAATGAGAAGGGTGAAGAACGGGAAGTATTCATGGCCCAGAACTGGCCGGTAAAAATTCCTATTCCATGCTATAAAAACAAACTGCTTTCCTCCGAGAACATGAGTATGCAGATGCGTACCATTGATACGTTTTTTCCGGTTGCAACTGGCGGCACCTTCTGTACACCGGGGCCATTCGGCGCGGGTAAGACCGTGTTGCAGCACTCCATGAGTATAAACGCGAAGGCTGACATTGTGATAGTTGCCGCCTGTGGAGAGCGAGCCGGTGAAGTAGTCGAAATTTTGCGCGAATTTCCTAAACTCCAAGATCCGCAAACCGGTCGCACATTGATTGACCGTTCGATAATAATCTGCAATACTTCATCAATGCCGGTAGCTGCGCGTGAAGCTTCTGTTTACACTGCTGTAACGCTAGCAGAATACTATCGCCAGATGGGTTTAAACTGTTTGCTACTTGCCGATTCAACTTCACGCTGGGCTCAAGCATTGCGGGAAATGTCAGGACGTCTTGAAGAAATTCCCGGTGATGAAGCGTTTCCGGCATATCTTGAGTCACGTATTGCGGCATTTTATGAACGTGCCGGACTGGTTGAATTAAACAATGGCGAAAAAGGTTCAGTTACCATCGGTGGCACCGTCAGCCCGGCTGGCGGAAACTTTGAAGAACCGGTTACCCAGGCAACCCTGAAAGTTGTTGGTGCATTTCTGGGGCTATCACGAGAGCGCTCCGATTCACGCCGCTATCCGGCAATTCACCCGTTGGATTCATGGAGTCATTATCCGAGTGTGGTTGATGCCGGCGAACTTACCAAAGCCCGCAATATTTTGAAACGCGGTCTGGAAGTTGGCCAAATGATGAAAGTTATCGGTGAAGAAGGAACTCACATTGACGATTTTGAAATTTATCTCAAAAGTGAATTTTTGGACTATGTTTATTTGCAGCAGAATACTTTTGACGACGTAGATGCGGCATGCAGTCCGGAGCGGCAGCGTTATGTATTCGCCCGGGTAATAAATGTTCTCGATAAAAAATTCCATTTTACTGACAAAGACGTTGCGCGCAGTTTTTTCCTTGAACTGCGGCAGATTTTTATTGACTGGAACTATTCCAAATTTAAATCTTCGGAATTTATGGAACTTGAAGCAAAAATCATGGACAAGGTGAAGGAGCATAGCAATGCGTAAAGTATATCACCGTATTATTCAAATGGCCGGTAACGTTATTACCATTGAAGCCGACAACGTCAGTTATAATGAACTCGCTGAAGTACACAGTGCTTCCGGAGTATCGCTGGCTCAGGTAATCCGTCTTCAGGATGAAAAAGTTTTTCTGCAGGTATTCGCCGGCAGCCGCGGTATCAGTACCGGTGATCAAGTGCGTTTTCTCGGTCGTGCCATGCAAGTGTCTTCGTCCGAAAATATGCTGGGAAGAATTTTCAACGGGCGTGGAATTCCCCGTGACGGCAGGCCGGATGTCAACGATAAGTTGATTGAGATTGGCGGGCCATCGGTAAATCCGGCAAAAAGGATTATTCCTAAAAACATGATTCGAACCGGAATCCCCATGATTGACGTTTTTAATACGTTGGTTGAATCACAGAAAATCCCGATTTTTTCAATTGCCGGTGAAAGTTATAATGCTTTGCTGGCACGCATCGCCCTTCAAGCTGAAGTTGATGTGATTATCCTCGGCGGTATGGGGTTGAAATACGATGACTACCTTTATTTCCGGAATACATTGGAAGAAAAAGGTGCCTTGTCACGTTCTGTGATGTTTATTCATACTGCTTCGGATCCGGTTGTAGAGTGCCTGCTGGTGCCGGATATGTCGCTGGCGTTAGCGGAAGCTTATGCGCTGGAAGGGAAGCGGGTGCTGGTGTTGTTGACCGACATGACCAACTTTGCTGACGCCATGAAGGAAATTGCCATTACGATGGAACAAATACCTTCGAACCGCGGCTATCCCGGCGATCTTTACAGTCAGTTGGCTTCACGTTATGAAAAAGCCGTTGACTTTGACAGTGCCGGGTCAATTACCATTTTGACTGTAACTACCATGCCGGGAGACGATGTAACGCATCCGATTCCGGATAATACCGGTTATATTACCGAAGGGCAGTTTTATCTTCGCGGAGGCCGTATCGAACCGTTTGGCTCGTTAAGCCGCCTTAAACAGAATGTCAATTCGAATACCCGCTCTGATCACCGGAGCATTATGGATACAATGATCCGGCTATATGCTGATTATAAGGAAACCATGGAAAAGCAGTCCATGGGATTTCAAATGAGCAAATGGGATCATAAACTTTTGAAATATGGTAAATTGTTCGAAAGTCGCATGATGGATTTATCGGTTAATATCCCGTTGGAAGAGGCTTTGGACTTAGGCTGGAAAACACTGGCTGAATGTTTTGAGCCTGCCGAAAGCGGAATTAAAACCGAATTATTGAATCAGTACTGGCCTAAATAATTATCAAGATAAACTAATATGCCGAAGATCAAATTAACTAAAACCGAATTAAAAGCGCAACAGGACTCATTAAAACAGTTCAGACGCTTTTTACCGACTCTGCAACTGAAAAAACAACAGTTGCAGATGGAAATTCGCGGCAGTATAGAGCGTCAGGAAAAGAACCAGGCAGAATATGATAAAATGCTTTCTGATCTTGAGGTGTGGATTTCTTTATTCGGTGACAACGAAGCTACTGAATTTTTAGTCAATACAGTCCAACTGACCGATGTAGAAAGTGAAACATTAAATATAGCGGGAGTAGAGGTTCCTGTATTCAAAAATGCTGTCTTTGAATTAAAACCATATGACCCGTATCTTGCTGAACCTTGGTTTTTCGATGCAGTTGAGATCATCAAAGAACTGATAAAACTGCGTGAAAATGGAAAATTGCTGGCCGAACAAAATCGTTTGCTCAGTCGTGAGCTGATGACGACTACACAGCGGGTTAATTTGTTTGAGAAAGTTAAAATACCGGAATGCCGTGAAAATATCCGCCGCATCCGGATCTATATTGGTGACATGGACACTTCCGGTGTTGCAAGATCGAAAATTGCAAAAAAGAAAACTCTGGAGGGAGCTGCAGCATGATTGTTTCAATGAAAAAAACTACGGTTTTATGTTTAGCAGATGACCGGGGAAAAACCTTGGATAGTCTTGCCGGACTCGGCTTAATGCATATCCGGACTACGACTTTGGAAGACAGTAAGAATCGTGCCGAACTCCAGAAGTTGCACCATCAAGTTGTCAAAACACTCGGAATAATCAAATCTCATAAACTGGACAATACTCTAGATAGAACGAAAGATGTAGCTTTAGCGGATGGCAAAACTATCTATGAAAAGTGTACGCAACTCATTGAGGAACAAGAGGACTGCCGTAAAAAAGTTGAATTGCTCAAACGCGAAGTCGAACAGTTGAAGCCCTGGGGTGAATTTGATCACCAGGAAATTGATATTTTACGCCAAAAGGGAATCTATGTTTATCTCTGCGTGTCCTCCGATAAAGAACTTGTTGCAGAAAAAGAGAAAAACCCGAAAGCTATCCGCCATGTGATCAGTTCCTCAAAAGGGCGTGTTTATTATGCTTTGCTCAGTGAAGTTGAAATTAACCCTCGTGATCTGCCGGTTGCCCCAGTGCCGGACCACCATTCGCTGAAAGAGTCAAAAAATCTGTTGCATTCTGAATTAGACAAACTGGAAGTTTTGAATAGACAACTGGATGAACTTACACTTCAGATTCCACAGCTTGAAAAATATCTCGAAAAGATTTCAGAAGGACTTGAGTTCGCGGTCACCATGGACAGCATGCAAAAACACGACACGATCACCAGCCTTAGCGGCTTTATTCCCGTTACCGAAGTGGAAAAGCTCAAGACAGCCGCATTGAAAAACGGTTGGGCTCTGCTGCTACAGGATCCGGATAATGACGAACCGGTGCCGACCTTAATAAAATTACCGAAATGGCTGAATTTCGCCAAGGTCATTACTGACTTTATTGGGGTTTCTCAAGGATACCGTGAAGCTGATGTCAGCGTCTGTTTCCTGATCTTTTTCGCGTTATTTTTTGGCATGATTGCCGGTGACGGCGGATACGGTTTGATTTTCACGGCAGTTTCCCTGACGGCATGGATTAAATTTAAAAACCGCAGTCAAAAACTGCAGGATATTGCCAAATTAAGCGTAATATTAAGTCTTTCTTCGTTGATTTTCGGCACCTTGAGCGGGAATTTCTTTGGCATTGACAAAAAATTACTCCCGGAATTCATGAGGGGAATAAACTTTCTTTCAGGGCCGGAAAGTGATGCCAATCTGCAATGGCTCTGTTTTCTGATCGCGATGATTCATCTTTGTCTGGCCAGAATATGGCGAACTATGCTGGCTCGTGGCTGGCGAAATAAAATTGGTGAAATCGGTTGGGCAATGCTGCTGATCGGCAATTTCTATACTGCAGCGGCAATGATTGCGAAGCGTGATTTCCCTGAATTTGCTTTCGCTTTTTATGCCGGAGGAATTGTTCTTACCTTGGTAGGAATGAATTGGCGTAATGTCGGAGAAGTTTTCAACTATCCATTCGGCGTAATAGGCACTTTTACCGACACGCTTTCTTATATTCGACTTTACGCCGTCGGCTTATCCGGAGTCTATATCGCAGAAAGTTTCAATAAAATGGGCGGCATGATTACAGATATTCCGGCGCCTGACTGGTCATTGCCGCTATTGATTGCCGGAGCCATACTGATAATTGTGGCCGGACACCTGCTCAATATCGCATTGGCTCTAATGGGTGTACTCGTTCACGGAATCCGATTGAACACTTTAGAATTTTCAACTCACATGGGTTTACAGTGGGCTGGATTTGCATTTAAACCATTTAAAAAAACAACAAAACAAAAATAGGGAGAAAAGTATTATGACCGAAGCAAACGCAGAAATTTTAATTCTGGGAAAAGCAATGATGTATGCCGGAGCTTTTGCAGCACTGGCATTTAGTGCCATCGGATCGGCATTCGGAACCGGACTCGGCGCAGCCGCTGCCATCGGAGCATGGAAGAAATGTTATGTCCAGAAACGCCCTGCCCCATTCCAGCTGGTAATTTTGAGCGGAATGCCGCTGTCACAAACTATTTATGGAATGATCATGATGTTTCTGATCATATCTTTGGGAAATCCTGCCGTATGGCCGGTTTATATCTGTATGGGCGTTTTAGGCGGACTCGGCATCGGCGCTTCTGCGTGGTATCAGGGTCAAGCCGGCGCCGCCGCCTGTGACTCATTCGGTGATACCGGTGAAGGCTTCACCAACTATCTGATGGTACTGGGCATTATTGAAACAGTTGCGATTTTTGTTCTGGCATTCGGCATTGTCGTTATCGCGATGTCCACCAGTGCGACTTCTCCGGAAGCTGCCGCTGAAACCATCAAGCAGGTCAGTGAAGGCGTCCAGCAAGTTAAACAATCTGTCGGCGCTACCGTACAATAAAAATTTCCAGGAAGATGATTTTTCCGGCGCCCTTGTCTTGCCCAAACGGGCGGAAGGGCGCATAGCCCCGCCCTCAACATTGCTTAATTGCCTGAGCGAAACTTGAATTCTGTTGAATATCAAAGAATTCGAGCAGTCATAAAGTTGTTGATATAAATACGCCAAAGGGCAAGACCTGAACCTGGTACTCCAATTTATAAATTGCACCAAGTGGTTGTAAATGTATTCTTAAACTTCACGCGCGCATTATGCGCGCGTGAAGTTAAGCGTATGAGGTTATGACGTTTTTTAAGATTTAAACAAATAATTTTCCCACGGCACGAATTTACAGCAGTTCTACGAATGTTTTATATTGCGACTTAAAAACGCGAAAAATAAAACTTGACTCGCGCTATTCCTTCACCGGGAAGAAAAAAATTAAACTGCCGCACTTGCAATTTCATTCCGGAACAACCGGAAACACCTCATTATTTTGATTATTTCACCTTATAAATCAAAGTTTCCCATGGTTCAAAATTAACGACGTCGATCTTATTGGAACTCCACGTTGCTTTATCTGAAGCAGTTAAAGAATACGGAGTTAAATCACCAGATTTCGGGAATGTGCTTCCCGTCAAATCAATTGAGACTGACCGCGTTTTCCCGGTGTTATTGGTTAGCACCATAAAGTTGCCGCTAGGCCGATCCCAGTATGCAAGATTGGCGTCATATTTCTTGTCGATATCAAATATGCTTCATTTAACGTCCTGACCCCCAGACTGAACTCCATTTGTTTTTTTGGCTGATCTGCTTTTCACTGATTAGCAAAGTTTCGATTTGCAACTCTCCAGAATTACCATATATTGCTTCAACAAAACGAATATCTGCAGTTGAGATTATAAATTTA
>JAAYPP010000211.1 GCA_012519765.1 Lentisphaerota bacterium | reverse complement strand
GGCTGACTCGATCTTATTTTTAAGTTCGATTACACTGCCGCCGTGTCCGCTCATGCTGACCTGGTTCATCCCTATTTCAATAACATTGACCTGATAAGCGCGCGGGTTGATATAATAAAGTCCGGGCTGAAGAATGTCTTTCAGGACTCCCTTTTCACCATGCGCGGCAAATTGTCCGGGCTTTGTCGCTTGTCCGGTCTGAGAGGTAACCACACCGACATAGCCAATCGGGATATTGATGGCATCGACAATATCGACACTGTATCCCTGCGGATTCAGACGGTAGGTTCCGGGGCCGAGCACATCGCGCCAAACTCCTTTTTCTTCACGGCTTTCTGCGATAATCTTACCGTCAGGCAGTTCTTTGCCGATTTTGGAGGTGACTATTCCCACCTTGCCAAGCGGAATGGAAATCACGGGTACTATTTTTACGTCAAACATAACCGGATCGAGAAAATGCCGGCCTTCCGGCAAAACTTCTGCCCAAATTCCCTTTTCGCCACGCTTAACCAGAATAGCGCCATCCGCAGGAGTCGAACCCGTTTTGGCTGTGACTACCGCCATACTGCCTGGGGGGACGTAGAATCGGCAAAAAAGCCAAAGATATGAACCGTAAGCCAATGCCACTACCAGAATGCCCAGTAACCCGCCGATAAATATTTTTTTCAGATTCATTTTTGAATTCCTCTATTTGCATCTTCGCTTATTTTTCTCAGCGGCAAACCGAATAACTGTTCGGTTCCCTGATTGGCCATAATCGACTCAATACGGGGGGCAATTTTACGATAAAGCATTGCTTTCACATAAAGTTCTCCGCTACCGAATGCGGCAACATTGCGTCGGAGGATTTCCGCTTGTGAATTATTTTCTTCAGCTATAACTTTGCGCTCAGCTTCTGCCAAGGCTAATTTTGATTTAACTTCGGCTACTGCGGTGTGATAGCCAACATCGGCAATTTCCTGTTCAGTCCTGGCGGCAATAAGCCGTTCCAATTGTTCCTGCTTTGCTTTAATTTCCGTGGTTATTTTTTCGGTTTCAGCGCCAACCTTGGCACGATTCTGCAATGCCAGCATTTTTTGACGTTCCAGTTCAGTGGCCGATTTTGCCTGCTCAATCTGTTGCATGAATTTTTTAGCCTCCTGCTGCGCAAGCTCCCGGTTGCGGATAATTTCCGCAATTTCCTGAGGCGGAATAATATCTCGAATCAAAACAGAATTAATGGAGATACCCCAGACCTGACAGATCTGGCGGAGAAACTCTTCCAACTGATTCTGGAATATCTGGCGGCTCTCTCCGACAATAAATTCGGTCGCGCTTTTCTTGCTTCCTTCGATACGGGCAAAACCGCTGACCGATGGAAGAATTAATTTTTTCATAATGTCTTCCATGTCGCCAACTTCGTGACTCAAACAGGGAGCAGCTCCCCGTAGAATATTGAATTCAACCGTTCCCTCCAGTGAAATATTAAAGCCGTCAAGAGTGATAAAAACAATCGCATCATCACCGCTGAATTCATAGCGCTGACTTTGGATATTAACAATGGAAACGCTTTGAATAAACGGATTGATTCTGTGAGTGCCTTCTTTAAGGACATCCTGCAAAACGCCCTTGCGTGAAGGCTCAACCACAAATCCCTTCAACAAACTCAAGTCATTTGCAGTCCCGAAAAAAATGTCTTTTCCGGTAAGATTGGTAACCACACCAACATTGCCCGGCATAATTCTGATGTCTTCATAAATTTTAACATCATAGGCGTAAGGATTAATTCGATGTTTACCGGTACCCAGCACATCGCGCACAATTCCCTTATATATTCCGGACCCGGCGCAACAATCTGCCCTTCCGGTAAATCTTGGCCATATTTCCTGACCAGCACGCCGAAACATCCTGCCGGAATATCGGTAATCGCTGTAATATGCCAGTCCCAGGTAAACGGATTACGGAAATAACGCCCCTCACCCAGTACTTCCAGCTGAACGCCTTTGAAGGACGGGTCTGTTGCAATAATCTGCTCGGGCGGGAGATTATTACCGGTTTTTTTGATCAACACCGCAATTTGTCCGTTTTCTGGCTCGATCCGACAGCCAAACCAAAACAACAAAGGCAGGGCGACCATCAAGGCTAAAACGACTAATACACCTAATGGAACCGTAATTTTCTTCATATTCTTTGCTCCCGCGAAAATGATTAACAACAGAAGTTAAATATATACGGAGCATGTTGAAAAACAATTCAGCGTAGACAGAATTTGTTTTTTTGCGGAAGCAGATTATTGTAAAGGATTGTTTTTAGCAGACCGGAGTTTGTTTTTATTTTATGGAAGAAGAATCAGAGCCTCCTGAACCGTTGCCCAGTATTCAATACCAAGCGAATCATTTCTATGCTCGATTTCACAGAGGACATAGCATATGATGACGCTTCTGTTCATTATTTGGCAGGTTATTATTTTTCTGGTTTTGATATCAGCTTCGGCATTTTTTTCGGGCGCGGAAACCGGGTTGTTTTCGCTGAGCCGGGCGCAAATTCTCGATTACCAGAAAAACCCCGATACCCCTGCCAAAAAAATAATTCTTCGCCTTTTGGGTAATTACCGGAATACGTTGGCCACCCTGATTATGGGCAACCAGTTTGTCAACGTAATGATTGCTATTATGCTGGGAAGAATTATCGGAAATCTTCAATTCAGCTACTCGTTGACCATGCTGATTTCCACAATCGTTTCGGTAACGGTATTGTTGCTTTTCGGCGAAGTTGTTCCGAAAACCGCGGCGTTGGTCTATTCCGAAAAAATCTCCTTGAAGCTTGCGGGTGTTATTCTGTTTTTCAGTCGGGTGCTGAGCCCGTTTATTATACTGTTGAACAGTATTACATCATTTATAATCGGATTACTGGGAAAAAAGAAACCAACCCCGCTAAAAGCTGAAGAATATCATGCTTTCCTCGAAATCGCCGAGCAGGCCGGGGCCTTTGCCGACGAAGAAATCGAGTTGTTGGAGGCAGCGCTTAAATTGCGCGAAATTCCTGCGGCATTGGTAATGACTAGTCGCGTCAGTACCAAAACAATCAGAACATCATATTCCAGTACCGAAATAAAAAAACGGATTCGTCGGTATAAACGGGAATTTTTCCCCGTCATAACCCACGATCTTGATGATGCGGAAATGATATTTTCCGCAAAAGAATTTTTTTTGATGGATAGTTCCATGCAGAATGACTGGATTAATTCACCATGTATAAGCAAAACTGTTTTTATTCCGAATCAGACCCCGGTGTCGAAGGCTTTGGAAACACTTTATGCGTATAATTTACCAGCCGCACTGGCGGTTGATGAATTCGGGCGCTGTTCAGGCATGATTACCTTGAAAGATATTATTGGCGAACTGGTTGCGGAAATCAAAAACATGTATGCATTGCCGGAATTTGAAATTGTTAAAACTTCCGCTTTGACATGGCGGGTTGGCGGAATGCTGCCGTTGCATCTGCTGAAAGAAACTACCGGAATTGACTTGCCCGATGAAAACGAGGCGTTTACACTTAACGGCTGGTTCTGCAGCCGTATTGATAAGCTTCCAAAGCGGGGCGACATTGTTGAACTGCCCGGAGTGCGCTTGACAGCAGAGAAAATTTTTCATCACCGCCTGGCTGAAGTCAAAATTGAATTATTTGACTCCGCATCGGCCTCAGGCACGGAGGATGAATTATGATTTTAATATTGGCTATCATCGCGATACTGCTGCTTAACAGTTTTTTTGCCGGTATTGAAATCGGCATGATTTCAATTCTGCGACCACGCCTCCGCCATGCTGCCGCCAGGGGGTCGACTGCGGCAAAGTTGCTTGAGCGCATTACTGCCAAGCCGCAAATGATGCTTGCCACAACCTTGCTGGGCAACAATCTTTGTACTGTTCTCGCTTCAGTTTTGTCAGATCAATTGTTTGTCAATATCGGGTTTGACGGAACTGCCGCATTGCTATGGTCAACCATTATTATGACTGTGTTATTGATGATGTCTGAAATAATTCCTAAAAACTGGTTCCGCCAATCTCCAGAGGAACGTTGTATAACATTTGCTCCTTTTTATTTTATATTCAGCATTATTCTATGGCCTGGCGCCAAAATTCTGTCGTGGATAACGCTTGGCATGCTTAAACTTTTTTCAACTTCTGATATCAATGGTCATGACAATGCCCGAAATCTGTTGCGAAGAGATTTCCGTCTACTGTTGCGCGACAGTGAAGCTGCGGGCAGCCTTGACTCAGGAGCCGCCGACATCCTTGACAAATCTTTAGGGTTCAGTTCCTTACGCGTTCGTAATATTTACACTCCGCTGGGGAAACTGGTTACAATTACTCATCAGGCAAAGATCCGCGACGCTATTACAATTTGCCGGAACAGCGGAAAATCCAGACTTCCGGTAATTAAAAACCGTGACTGGATTGGTTGTTTCAGCCTGTATGACGCAATTTACAATATACCGGATAAAAAATGGGATACACTGACCGTTTGTGACTGTATGCGCGTAACTGAAACTATCAATTTTGAGGCACCGATATCTGAAGTTCTTAAAACGTCCCGTCGCACTAATACTCGAATGATTTTTGTCTGCGATGCAAAAGGTTTCTATATCGGAGTAGTGACCCCAACTGATGTGGCAAGAAAACTTTTTAATCGGCATTAACCATTTTTGCAGTATATTTATAAGCTGTTTATTCTGAAAAAAACGCTTTATTGAGGAGATCGTTTCAATGAAAATATCTGATTTCTCGCAACTACGCTACGGTATGTTTGTACATTTCGGACTTTACAGCCAAATTGGTCGCGGGGAATGGACCATGAATCGGGAAAAAATGTCGCTCGCTGAACTTGAAAAAGTAGCCGCTGAATTTAATCCGGCAGCATTCGATGCTGATGCGCTATGCCGCTTGGCGATCGAAGGCGGTATGAAATATCTGGTGTTTACTACCATGCATCATGAAGGGTTTAGAATGTATGATTCGGAATTATCCGCCTTCAACGCCATGAACTATTGCGGTCGTGACTTAGTCAAAGAAATTATGGATGCCTCAAAGCGACACGACTTGAAAATCGGACTCTATCACAGTCTCAATAATTGGTATGATCAGCCGGATGCCGTCGATGCCCTTGAAGATAAGGTCAAATATGAAAAATTCATCAGCAATACATTTACCCGTTTGAAAGAGCTTGTTTCGCGTTTTAAATCGATTGATATTTTGTGGTATGACGGATGGTGGCCGTTCAACGCTGATGGTTGGCAGGCGGAACGCATGAACAACGAACTGCGAGCTATCCAGCCGCAACTGATTTTCAACGGTAGAAACGGGCTTCCGGGCGACTTCGGCACACCGGAAGGGCACTTGACTGCCCCTGTTCCGTGGCGGCCATGGGAAGCGTGTATGACGCTTAACCGCCATTGGGGATTTCATAAACATGACACCTACTGGAAATCACCGCTGGAGGTGATAGAAATGTTGTTGACTTGTAGCGTTGGAAAAGGGAATCTGCTACTTAATATTGGTCCGGACGCCACTGGCAGTGTACCGTCTGCCAGCGGAGACATTGTTCGTAAGGTCGGACAATGGATAAGGGATGGTGGAGCGGAGTTGCTGGCTGGTCTTGAACCGATGCCATTCGCACCAATAATACGCGAACCCAATGATCGGGGAGACTGGGATCATGCAGGCCCGTTCGGCGCCTATGATCATAAACTTTTTCAAATATTGTTCTATTATCCCGGACGGAAACTCACTCTGACCGGTCTTGAGATGAAGGTCAATGCCGTAAGCAACAAAAAATACGGCAAGCTTGATTTTAAACAAGAAAATGACCGTATTACAGTCACACTGCCAGAAAGCATGGAACACGATTTCGCGCCGATAATTGTTTTTGACTGCGCTTCCAAACCATCTATCTACCGTACCGGCGGGATGCGCACTCCATCCGTTGAGCATCCTCGTTACGACCCGGTACAACCAGATATCGCGTACTGAAAAAATATTTGCGCCAGACTAACAAGATATGGAAGTGCTTAATAATCAAGAGCATATCAAGAATTTACAGTTTTAACAACTTTTTTTAGGTTTAATGTGTTTCAAGGAACTGGTACTCTGTTGAAAATGAAGTTAAATCCATTATCTTAAACGAATTCTAATTACTCAAAAAAACAGGAGATATTTACAATGGACTACAAGACCTACTTCAGAAATTTTCCGGATCAAAACGGCCGCTTCGGAGAATATGGCGGCATTATTGTGCCCGATCAATTAATTCCGGTATTTAAAGATATTGCCAAAGCCTATAATTCGATTTGTCGTTCAGCTCAGTTTATCAGCGAATTACGTCGAATAAGAAAAGAATTTCAAGGTCGTCCGACTCCGGTTTACCACTGTGAACGGCTATCGCGAAAATATAACGGCGCACAAATTTATCTTAAACGTGAAGACCTCAATCATACTGGCGCCCATAAACTGAATCACTGCATGGGCGAGGGGCTTTTGGCAAAATTTATGGGTAAAAAGCGTTTAATTGCCGAAACCGGAGCAGGGCAGCACGGGGTAGCTTTGGCGACAGCGGCAGCTTATTTCGGGATGGAATGTGAAATCCATATGGGTGAAGTTGATATTGTTAAGCAGGCTCCGAATGTTACACGGATGAAAATCCTTGGCGCTAAAGTGGTTCCGGTCAGTCATGGGCTTAAAACCCTGAAAGAAGCCGTTGATTCGGCGTTCGAATCTTATTTGAAAAGCTATCAGGATTCCATTTACTGTATCGGTTCTGCTGTCGGTCCTCACCCCTTCCCGATGATGGTGCGCGATTTTCAGATGTGCGTCGGACAGGAAGCACGCGAACAGTTTCTGGAAATGACCGGTATCATGCCGGATATCGTTTGTGCCTGTGTTGGCGGAGGCAGCAATGCTGCCGGCATGTTTTCAGCTTTTCTTGATGATCCGGTTGAAATCTGCGGCGTTGAGCCACTGGGCTCCGGTTCCGCGCTTGGCGAACATGCAGCCAGCATGACTTTTGG
>JAAYPP010000210.1 GCA_012519765.1 Lentisphaerota bacterium | reverse complement strand
TACCACTTTTTGCGGTTCAATCTGCTGTTGCCCGATACAACCGGCAATCCCGAAACAAATCGCGACTGCACTGAAAAAAATTATTACACTTTTCATAGCTAAAATCTCCTGTTTAAGAATAAGTTTAAATATAGTATATCCTCAGCATTAAGCAAGTTTAATTCTACCTGAAACCATGATAAATTGGACTTTAATTGTTGTTAAATCATTTATCGAGAGCCGTTTAAAGCAAATATAACGATTCAGCATTTGGATAAATCCATTGCAGCACATCTGTAATGTACTGAATTTCTTACTGGTTCAGTTTCTAGAGAAAACATATTCTGGAAATACACTGGTCAAAATTTTCTTGTCCGCTGAGGATATCAATTTCAATTCTCAAAAAATAAAATGGTAAAGCAGAGTTGCCAATCGGAGGCATGCGGACAGCATCTTTTTCGGTAGTCATAATCAATTCTGCACCACATTGTGATGCATGATTCTTGAATTTGATCAGTTCATTCTCTGAGAAACGGTGATGATCTGCATAACGGGAAGTAGCCACAATCTCGGCTCCATGCTCAATCAGAAATGTCTCAAAACTTTCCGGACGGGCAATTGCCGATATTGCGGCAACTTTGCGTCCTTTCAAAAAGCTCAAATCCCGGCGTGTACCGCGCTCATAAACCATTTCAATATATTTAGGTTTATGGCAGCACTCAATAATTTCAGCCCGTCGATTATGACGGCGCAGAAAAGTCTTCAAATGCCGCAGATGATTGCCACCATTTGATTTGGTAAGAAAAATATAATCGGCACGCCGGATATTTTTGACCGGTTCACGCAGCAAGCCGCGTGGCAATACGTGATGATTGCCAAATGGATCAGTTGAGTCAACCAGAAGAATATTGATATGCGACATGAGATCAAGATACTGAAAACCATCGTCCAGGATAAGGGTATCGGTTCCAAAATGTTCGATGGCATAAAGTCCCAGCCGCACCCGGTCTTTGTCTACCAGTACCGCAACTCCGTCCAAATTTGTTGCCAGCATATATGGTTCATCGCCGGCATAGGTAGAATCCAGCATTACCTTTGTCCCGTCTGAAACCACTTTAATCGGAGCTTCAAGTTTTTTCTTGCCGAACATGTGAGTAAGCTTAAACCACAAGGAACGCTGTTTACTGCGATAGCCGCGACTCAATACCGCAACTTTGCGCCCCTTTTGGTGTAATATTTTGGCAAAAACTTCCACGACCGGAGTTTTACCGGTGCCACCGCAACTTAGATTTCCAATACTGACCACCAGGCAGCCGATTGCGCGATTACGGATGATACGTTTATCGTACATCCATAAGCGGAACTGGTTGCCCATGCGGTAGAAACGCGAACAGATGAACAGAAAAACCGTCATCACCCGGTCAAACCAGCCGTTACGTCGTTCCAGTATCAGACCAATAAAATATTGTTCAAGATTTTCAGCTAAATGGCGAATATTCATTGTTTATTATGGTATGACCCCGCCTCATTTTTATCTGAAGTGTTAAAAAATGAAGACGGAGCATCCCAAAACACAACTCTTAGAAATTTAAATGGCAAACCGAACACAAAGCCAAGCGGATAAGAAAAACAACGAACAGTCATTCCCCCTACGTCGAGCGCCTGATATTCCGCCCCTGCAAAAAAATGAACCGTTCCGGCCGCAAAAGCTGCGGGAACTGAACCTATAACCAGTCCCAAGCAATTCCCGACATCGGCCGGGATTGAAACAAATTTTCCATCCGGCCGATATTCAGTGTAAAACCAACGATCAAGTTCACCCTGTGAATATTCCTCGCTGGATTCAGCGCAAAATATGATACTGTTTAAAAGCATCAATGACAAAATCAAAAAAAATTTCATATAATAAAACTCCCTGCACTACCGCGTCCTAAAAAATCCATTACCTGTTCAGATTGAATAATCGAATATTCCTGTTTCACTTTGTTTTGCCAGATAAATATCCATAATGTCTTTCAACGTAACAGAAGCCAATGATTTCCGAATTTCAGAATTCACTCTTTCCCAGATTTCCCGAGTTGCACACTGCCCGATATTATCACATTTATCAGCCCCCGTAACACAATCAACAATACTAAGCGGGCCTTCCATGGCTTCCACAATATCCAAAGCCGTCAAAGATTCAGGAAGTCTGGCCAGCTGTAATCCGCCATTGACACCGCGAACCGAATGAACGAAACCGGCTTCTCTCAGCGAAATTATCAGCCGCCCCAAATATTTTTGAGGGATATTCTGAGATTTAGATATATCGCGGATCAGACGTTTTGATTTTCCTTGATGCAACGCCAAATCAAGCATAATCCGCAATCCATATCGTCCTTTGGTAGAAATTTTCATAAAAGCAGCCCTGTATTATTTCCATCATGCTAAATTAACCAATAATTCTGAAAATTCAATCTAGTGCTCTGTAAAGCTTAATTTTTCGCAACCGCTTTACGACAAGTTTCTGATTGATGAATTTTCAATTTCTCATCTTCATCGCATCGGTATGTATTTTTTATCAGAATGTAACGTTATTAGAAATAGTTGAAAAAGTATTAAATAACTGTATGTTAACTGTTTTAATCTTTAAAAGGGAAATTTCCCAAATAATTATGCCATCAATATCAAACGGAGGATTTAACCAATGGCGAAAAAAATTACCATAGACGGCAATTATGCAGCAGCGTATGTATCGTATGCTTTCAGTGAAGTTGCAGCAATTTACCCGATTACCCCGTCATCGACAATGGGCGAGTATGCCGATATCTGGGCCAGTCAAGGACTGAAAAACATGTTCGGCGACATCGTCACTATTATCGAAATGCAATCCGAAGCCGGGGCTGCGGGCGCGGTTCACGGTTCGCTCAGCGCCGGTGCCATAACCACTACTTATACCGCTTCCCAGGGATTGTTACTGATGATCCCGAACATGTATAAAATTGCCGGTGAAATGCTACCGACCGTGTTCCATGTTTCAGCCCGCGCTCTGGCGGCACAGTCGCTGTCAATCTTCGGAGATCACTCGGACGTGATGTCCTGCCGTGGCACCGGTTTTGCGATGACCTCTGCGGCTTCAATTCAGGAAACCCATGACCTGGCTTTGGTCGCGCATCTTGCCACTCTTGAAAGTGAAGTACCGTTCCTCAGCTATTTTGACGGCTTCCGTACTTCGCATGAAATCCAGAAAGTTGAATTGCTGGATTACAGCGAAATGAAAACATTGCTGGATATGAAATATATTGAAAAATTCCGTGCACGTGGCCTGCGTCCTGAAGCGCCTTATGCCAAAATGGCAGCACAGAATCCTGACGTTTATTTCCAAGGACGCGAAACCACCAATTTGCAATATGATGCAGTTCCCGCGATTGTTCAGAAGTATATGGATAAGGTTGCCGCATTGACCGGTCGCAAATTGAAACTTTTTGATTATGTGGGCGCACCGGATGCCGATAAGGTAATTATTTCAATGGGATCAAGCTGCGAAACCATTGAAGAAACGATCAAAGTATTAAACGCTCAGGGTAAAAAGCTCGGTTTGATCAAAGTCCGCTTGTATCGCCCGTTCTCGGTTGACGCGTTAATCGGTGCACTGCCGAAAACGGTCAAAAAGATCGCTGTTCTCGACCGCTTGAAAGAACCCGGTTCTCTTGGCGAACCGCTCTATATCGATGTTAAATCCGCGCTCTCAGGAAGTGGCGTTACCGTTATCGGCGGACGTTACGGCCTAGCAAGCAAAGAATTTACCCCGACAATGGTCAAATCCGTTTACAATCACCTGGATGGCAAATGTACCACCAACTTCACTGTCGGCATTAACGATGATGTATCGAATCTTTCGTTGCCGATGGATGAACCGGTGGTGATTGATCAGGAAGGGTTGACTGAGTGTATGTTCTGGGGCCTCGGCGCTGACGGAACTGTCGGATCGAATAAAAACTCCATCAAGATTATCGGAGACAACACCGACAAGTACGTTCAGGCTTATTTTGTTTATGACTCCAAAAAATCCGGAGGTATCACCATTTCGCATCTGCGTTTCGGCGATTCCCCGATTATGTCTCAATACACCATTAATTCTCCGCACTTCGTTGCTTGTCACAATCCTGCGTACATCGGACGTTATGACATGCTGGCCGGAATCCGTGAAGGCGGCACATTCCTGCTGAACAGTGAATTACCGGCAGACAAGGTATTTGCCAGTTTCACCCGCGACATGCAGGAAACTATCATCAAGAAAAAAATCAACGTCTATAGTATTGATGCGCTAAAAATTTCCATGGATGCCGGTCTTGGTGCCCGTATCAATACGGTCATGCAGGTCTGCTTCTTCGCTTTGGCCAAGATTATTCCACAGGAACAGGCGATCGGATATATCAAAAAAGCCATCGAAAAAACCTTTAAAAAGAAAGGCGATGAAATCGTCGCGAAAAATATCGTCTGCGTCGACAATGCGCTCGCCAATCTCAAGAAAGTGGAAATTCCATCAACCATTACCGAATCTCTCGAACCTCCGGTACTGATTGCTGATGATGCTGGTGATTTCGCGGTTAAATTAATGAAACCGATTCTGCATCAGAAAGGTGATGATATTCCGGTTTCCGCCATGAGCTATGACGGTTCAATGCCGATTGCTACTTCAAAACTTGAGAAACGCGGAATCGCGCCGATGGTACCGAAATGGGATTCGGAAAAATGTATCCAGTGTAATCAATGCGTAATGGCTTGTCCGCATGCAGTGATCCGTGCCAAACAGATTGCCCCGGCTGACCTTGCCGGAGCTCCGGAAACTTTTCATACTGTTCAGTCAAAGACCAAAAACGACCGCGATCTCAAATACCGTATCCAGGTCTATATTGAAGACTGTACAGGTTGCGGTGTCTGCATTGAAACCTGCCCGGCTAAAGAAAAAGCGCTGGAATTTGAACATCTCAACGATGCCCGTGAAGCAGGACAAGGAGAAAACTACAAATTCTTCGATGCACTTCCGGATAATGTAATAGATGGCGCGCCAATCAATACGGTCAAGGGTTCACAGTTCCTGCTGCCTTATTTTGAATTCAGCGGTGCTTGTGCCGGTTGCGGCGAAACCCCTTACGTGAAGTTGGTTTCTCAGCTTTATGGTAATCGTATGATTGTGGCTAACGCTACCGGATGTTCCTCCATCTATGGCGGATCTTTCCCGTCACTTCCATATTGCAAAGACAAAGATGGACGCGGCCCGGCCTGGGCAAACTCGCTCTTTGAAGATAATGCCGAATATGGTTACGGTATGCGTGTCGCTGTTGATAAAAATCGCGAACAGCTTCACAAAAATGTCAAGAAAGCGTTAGAGCTTGGCGTATGTTGCGACGAGTTCAAAACATCGCTGGAAAAAAGCATTGAAATGTGGAATAATACCGATGCCGACGCGATTGCAAATCAGAATACAATTGCTAAGCTTCTGCCCAAGGCTGTCGAAGCGGCCAGCGGCGAGCTGAAAGAAGTTGTCAGCAAGATTAACGAACTGAAAGACTATTTTGTCGATAAATCGGTCTGGATTATCGGCGGTGACGGCTGGGCCTATGACATCGGTTATGGCGGTCTTGACCATGTGGTCGCACAAAACCGCAACGTCAATATTCTCGTTCTTGACACTGAAGTGTATTCCAATACCGGTGGGCAGGCTTCGAAGTCAACCCCGATCGGAGCGGTAGCACTGTTTGCCAATGCCGGCATGCGCATGACCAAGAAAAATCTAGGTTTCATGTGCATGAGTTACGGCAATGTCTATGTCGCGTCAATTAGCATGGGCGCAAACCGTCAGCAGGCACTGAAAGCTATTCAGGAAGCTGAAGCCCATAACGGTCCTTCAATCATTATGGCTTATTCGCCCTGTATCGCACATGGAATCAAAGGCGATATGCGCATGAGCCAAGTCGAAGCAAAACGCGCAGTCGATTCAGGATATTGGCCGCTTTATCGCTATAATCCGAACTCTGCTGAAAAGCCGTTTGCATGGGAATCCCCCGAGCCATCTGCCGATTTCCTTGAATTCATCAAGAGCGAACGTCGCTATGCTACACTGCAAAAGACTGCTCCGTCAGAAGCGGAAACAGTTTATCAGGCAGCCAATGCGGATGCGAAACGAAGAATGGATTTCTACAAGAAACTTGGAGAAATCATGTAATTCCCAAGTAATCCTGAAAAAATCAATCCCGGAAGGAAAATTTTCCTTCCGGGATTTTTTTATTTAGACCGATGGACAACATGAATATCGTCCGAAGCATTAACGGGAAGATAAATCGATAAGAAATTTGCCGCAAAGCGGTTGCGATCTTTCGAGTTTTGTTCCGCATTTTTCAGGATAAAATAATATCATGACTTGAACAGAACGTTTCCCGGCAAATGGTCAGTGCTGGTTATTTCACAGTCGCCTGTATGCCGTAACGATGAGATCTGCGCAGTACTTCGACCGCCTCTTCTGCGGAATCGACAACCGTGAAAAGTTCCAGGTCGTCTTTGCTGATCATACCTTCCTGAACCATGGTGTTGCG
>JAAYPP010000031.1 GCA_012519765.1 Lentisphaerota bacterium | reverse complement strand
TTTTTCTTTCAGGTCATTAAATGTGTAATAATAATGGTTGCTGGCTTCAAAGCCGATTCGGGAATCGCGCTTCATAATTTCGAGCAACCGTTTGGCCAGCGATATTTCTTCGTCCAGCAACGGAATAATCTGTTTATTCTCGCCTGAATCGCGCAACCGCACAAACCTTATTTGAAGGTAACTGCTCCGAAAATGGCAATAGCCGGCTTCAGCGACATTGAACAAATCATCAAAATCAGCCATTTTGTCTGCGGGTATTTTCTCTTTGGCATCACGCAGAATCTTCATTCCTTCATTCCAGCCTTCAGAAAGTTTTCGGAACTGTTCTTCAAATATTGCTTCCGGATAATGATTGCCGCGCCAACCTGTCAGGTCATCATATGGGAATCCAATCATGGTAGCGCTGTAACCGGTCGGTTTTTCAGCAAACAGAGTCAATGGTCCCATGTTTTGCGGTGCTAAATAAAGCTGTTCAGTACTATTTAGTGGAAATGCTTCGAACGCGCGGTCAAACTCAGACCATGCCTGCAGTATCATTGATGCCGCCCCTGCCCCGAATTTCTCTTCGGCAAGTTCTTCTTTGGACATTTTCAGAAGTTCAAAATTACCGCCGGGATAGCCGCCGAGCGTCCAGCTTAACATCAAGTCTTTGACCCCGGCTTGTTCCAGATTGGAAAGATGTTGTTCCACCAGTCCAGTCGCCGGAATATATGGAATTGCTGAACATTCCCAAGTATTGTTCAGTTGTACCTTGGCAACTGCGGAAAGCCCGCATTGCAGGGCTTTCTTCCACAAACGCGACGCAACAGGACCTGGGCCGACTTTAGAAATCGAATAGTCAAGCACTTTTCCTTTGATGCCCTGCGCGTCTGTGGGAACCGCAGTTTCACTGACACACATGAGCTTGACGTCTTTGGACAGCAGCTCAATAGCACGTTCATCCCATTCTGGCGACCATGCCCAAGTCCAGGCAATGACGTCAGCTTCCGGTTTTATCCGGTGGACGCCTTCTGCGATAACGCGGTTTATTTCTGCGACAACTTCAGCGGCACCGCGTGATGAACAGACCGGACACGGTTCGGCAATATCATTTTTGCGCGAACAGCAATTGGTTAGATTTTCAGACATGGTAATGGTAAAAATTCCGCCCAATTCCGGTACATTTCGGAAGAGTGCTGAAACCCCTTCGCGCAAAGCATCAAGCACGGTTTTTTTGCTGGTGCACAATGTAAATGACAAACCGTCTTTAGCCTGAACACCTTGCCAGTCCGGATGGTCATTAAAAAATTCCGGCGGCATGGAACGCGGCTCATTCAGATAAAGATAAACTTTGATGCCGTGTTTGGCGGCGCGTTGACACAAATCGTTAAGATTGTCCAGACGCACACGCCAGCCATCAGAATATTTTGATTCGCCGAACCAGGGAATTAATGTGTAAAGAGTTCCCTGAAGCCATACCGCATTGATACCAGCCGCAGCATAGTCCGCCAGCAGACCGTCAGGATACGGATCAAGCGTTTTATTCAACAACGGATCACCGTAAACTGCCGAGTATGAATAAGCCAGACGCATCCCGAAACGTTTGCTGTCCGTTTTGTCGATTTGACGCGCCTGTCCATAGCGCTTTATAAAATCAAAAGGATATTCCTTAATATTTTCAGATTCAGAAAAATATTGGTCATGCCAATTTTTAAACACGATCGTTTTTTGGATTTCGTCATCTGAAAGCGCACTGTAATATACCGGTTCCGCATCCGGTTTAAGGTTGCCCAGCTTGTGCCACAGAAAATCATCCTCTTTGAGTACATACGCCAATTCATCAGGCGTCCAACCCAGTAACGCAAGTATCTGTTCGTAAGGCAGAAGATGCCAGTTTCTGCGAATAATCGTTATATATCCGCGTTCGTGCCACAATGAACACAGACTGTCGTCTTGGGACAGTCCCATCTCTGATGCCAGCTTTGCCACCTGCGCGCTGGAGGCCTTGAGTACAGATGCCAGCTTTTCGACCGGAACCAGTCCCCAATTTCTCCATATTACAGCCTGAAGCCGGGTAGGAAAATGTGGGAATTCCAAAGCATTTTTACGTTTGCCAACCGGTAAATCTGCAATATTCATCATCTTAACCTTTGTTTTGGTATTCGGTAATTATCGTGACGCTGAGCTCAGTTCCCGGTTCAACGACATCCGGGCAACCTCCGACCGCTTCAATTTCCATAAAACTGCCGGTATCGCTGTAAACACTGTATCGGGTTTCCTTATCCAATGGCGCGATATCTGGCGCCGCATCAGCAATATCAATATATTTTTGACCGGCCATGAGCGGCAACGCACTTCTTCGGACAGTAAGAGATTCAGCGGGCTTATGAAATTCAATCCATGGAACATTTGGTCCGATCCCGACCTGCCAGCGCTGTGAAGAATCTGTCTTCAGATGAATCATGCCGTTTCTCTCATAACGGCAGTCATTGCTAGGCTCATACAAATCCCATAGTTCGGCGTTATCTGCGGGCAGTATTACTTCGCATCCCGGACCGCAATCGAACTGACAGAGCGACCATGGCGCTAACAGGCATTCATTGCGCATCAGTGACCGGGTTCCAAGGTAACGGATTGATTCAATTACTTTCACGGTCAGTGTTTCAGGTTTCACTTCTACGGTAATATCTCGACCGAAAATTGTCGGAATGCCCTGACCTTCCGCGTTTATCAGATCAATTTCCGCTTCAATTCTGGCATGATGCGAATCCTGTTCGACCACTAAAAAACGTGCGCCGGTAAGCCCAGGAGGAACCCGCCATTCCCCACTGGCGTACTGGTAACCTTTCGTGGTGCCTTCCGGTGCAGGCCAAAGTCCGTCTCCGCCCGGATTAAGATATCCGGCACGCGACGAAATTCCCGTGACTGCTGCCGGATTGACCCGATTCAGCACTTTTCCATTCATAACAGCATAAAGACGTCCCTCAAGGTCAAGTCCGGCGATAATGCCGTTTTCGGAACTTCCGACAACCAGAAAGCGCTTACCGCCGGAACGGAATAATTCAATCAATTCACTGGCATTCATCCGCAATTTCTCCTGCGGTTTTGAATTCACCGCCACGTTCTTTCAATTTGCTCAACAAAGTTTCAAACTCACGACACGCCACTTCCCCGCAGTTTTGGGTGATAAACGGCATCGGAGTAACGCTGGCTTCGCCATAGTCAATCGCGCCGTGGGGCATTTCATGAAACTCCCATGGGTGAAAATAGAAACACAGTACCGGGCGCTGCTTCCGGGTCACCACATAGTCAATGAAACTGTCAACTTTCTTCAGGAGCGCCGCTGCTGATTCGGTACGAAACAACGGCCATTGATCACGGTCACGCTGATAAGGATCATTGCTTTCCATGCTCAAATCACAGAAATTTGGTATTTCAACCAAATTCAAACTGCCTTTTTTCGTCCAATCCTCTGCCGCCGGATGATACGGTTGAAACATATTTCTATAAAAATACAGGGGCAATGACGCATCTGCCTTGTAACCAAGGGATTCCAAAACATTCACCACTTTTGTGCTTCCCCAAAGTCGAGGGCAACGGAAACTTACCGGCCTTACTCCGGAAACCGTTTCCACGATTTCCGTCGCTTTGCGAATACGACCTTCAACCTCAAAAGGAAATACCGGCCAGTTGTTAGGTAATGGAAAAAGCGGATCACCAAGGGTTTCATGAACCAAGCCATGACAGCCGGTTTCATGTCCCGCTTTTTTCACCTTCAAAACCATTTCCGGATTATTTTCCGCGGCATGGCCAGTCCAAAAATAAGTGGCTCTGGCACACTGCCGCTCCATTATATCCAATAAGCGAGGAGTACCATGCCGCACTCCCTCGTAATCGGAAGTAAAGGAACCGATATCGGTTTCCATATCAATTCCCAATAGGATATCAAATCCTGCTTTCATAATCATATCGCCGTATGAATTTTGTCCATCTGCACGCTGAGCGGAATTGCTCCTTGCTCAGTTATTTCATAACCGGTTTCGATACGGACACCATGGAATTCCGGATGCCCGAAGAAACTTACATCCACGCAAACCGTCATGCCGGGAACCAGCACATCCTGACTGCCTGGACCGAAGAACGGTGATTCCGCTTCATGAAGTCCAATGGTGTGGACAAACGGACAGACCAGGTACTTTGTAAATCCATGCTTTTGGAAATATGCCCGGGCCGGCGCGTCAATCTCATATCCTGTTTTACCGACAACCAGTTGTTCTTTGGTCATGCAGAAAGCTTCGCGCAGATATTTAATGCATTCTTTCTGACGCGCGGAATATTCGCCGCTAACCGGCAATGCATCGCCCATAACCCCGGCATAACCATTGATTTTAGGTGCAAGTCCAATCATCACCATTTCGCCGTCAATAACTTTTTTCGAGCTGGCGGTTGGAACAACGGCATTGGCACGCGCGCCACTTCCAACAATCGCACTGAATCCAAAACCGCTGGCCCCACGGCTTCTGGCCGCAAATTCACCGGCTGCCGCAATTTCAATTTCCGATACCCCGTTGGCAACCTTGGCTTTCATCGCATTGTAGCAATGATCGGCAATTCCAAACGCGGCACGAATCTGCTCGATTTCCCATGGCGATTTGTTGTAGCGCAGCTTAACAAAATCATTCGTAATATCAACCAGTTTAACGCCGGCAAAACCTTCGACAATACCACGGTAACAAGCCGCGGGCATACGGTCAGCGCCGACCAGTCCGACCGCCTTGACTGCTCCCAGGGTCTGATTGAGTTCCGCGAACAGTTTTGGGAAATCAATTATTGTGGCATTGGGATACTCTTCGTCAGGCACCATGAAGACCGGGAAATTCCTGGTTTCAGTTATGGCACTGTCCAACTTGGCAAATGGTTCGCTCTCAGGACCACCCAGCAGCATCGGAGTCCCTTTTCTGGGTACCAACACCGCGCCGCTTTCAAACTGCGGGCACCATCCGGTCAGATACCAGCCGTTGCCGATGTTGAACTCGTCGTAATAGACCAGCGCCAGATCAAGATTTTTCGACTCAAGCATCTTCTGGACATTGGCCAGACGTTTTTCTGCTTCACTTTGCACTAAATAACCCATGATACTACTCCTTTTGGTGTTTGGTTTAGAGTTTTATGGTAACGGTACAAAAAAACCTAATATGTTATTTTAAAATCAGTTCGCAGTTTCATTCTGCCGCTATTATGCCGGTACTTTCTCTGATCTCAAGCACCGGCAATAACTGAACTCGATATGGCTGACTTAACTTTCGGTCAGCATTTAATATGTATTCAACCGCCATTCTGCCTAATTCTTCGTAGTTAAGAGCCACGCTGGTCAATCTGGGAAAAAGGTGCATCCCCAAAGGCAGCCCATCACAACCGCATACCGCAATATCATCAGGAATCATGATTTTCCGCTCAAGCAGTGCCCGATAAACACCCGAAGCCATTTCATCATTGGTGAATACCGCATCGAATTTCAATCCGGTGTCAAGCGCGGTATTTATGGCAGAACACGCTGATTCTGCGGTAAAGTCAGAGTGAATGATCAGTTTTTTGTCCACTTTCAATTTCCGATATTCCATTACTTCACGGTAACCGGTTTCAATATCCCGCGAAAAAAAGTGTTCAGGCTCGCCGCATAACAACAGAATTCTACGCCGCCCACAGTCCAACAGATGCCTGGTCGCGATTCTGGCAGCCTCTGAATTGTCAAAAGTAAAACTGCTGTGAAATACGTTTCGCTCCATAGACAGACCTGGATTATCCAAAAGCAGCGCATTCGGTACCGACTGCAGCAGCGCGTTGAGTTGTTCCGGAATAAAACTCCCTATGATCATGGTTGCTTCCGCATCTGAGATGCGGATGTTTTCCTGAAGTTTCATAAACTGTTGAAAATCCCCGCTGCAAGTCCGTATTAAACATTCATACTTGTGCGCCGATAACTGTTGTTCGATTGTAGTCAACAACTGTGAATGGAACACCGCAATACTACGCCCGATGGTGCCCACAATCAATTGAACCTTTCCAGCCGGAACAGAGTCGTTATTCGACGGACGCCCCATGCGCGGCGACGGGATGTATCCTAATTCTTCGGCAATTGCGATAATTTTTCGTCTCGTGTCATCTTTCACCAGAGCATTATTGCGCAATGCACGGCTGACCGTCATTGTGCTTACGCCGCATTTCTTCGCAATGGAAGCAATAGATTTTTTATTTTTTATTTCCATGTTTATTATTATAACATGAAAAATGTTAAAGTCAACATTAAACGCAAAAAATCC
>JAAYPP010000209.1 GCA_012519765.1 Lentisphaerota bacterium | reverse complement strand
TTAACTTTCAAGCGGATAAAATATACATGGCCAAATAAATCAAAAAGCCACATCCGCATCGTTTCGATGGATATGGCTTTTTATTTCTGAATTTCAATTATTTAGTTTTCTGATTCAATTCCGTCTTCTTTCAGTTCACGCAACTGATCCAGCGATTTGTTATCTACAGTAACCCGATCTTCATCATCGCTCAAACTATTAGTGGCGCCTGCAATCATGGTTCTGATCCGGTCGCTGAACGCTCCCAAGACCACCAGTGACACCACTGCCACTATAACAATAATGATGATGTACTCAACTAGAGCTTGGCCACGTTGTTTTTTGAACCGATTTTTCATAATCAACCTCCATGAAAATTTTAAGGATAACCAATCCCGACCTGTGTAATCATTCGCCAGCCGCTTTCAGTAAAATAATATCCGAACACAACCAAAGCCACCGCAATCAATAAACACATTACGAGCATTATAGCATATTCACTGAGCACTTGTCCGCGACAATTCGTGCTACCTACTAATTTTAGCATATACAGCAAGTTTTGGCAACTGTTTTTAACGAAAAATTTCATAAATGTTTTCCGTTACGATATTATGACTAAAATACACCGAATCATCATCAACTGCAATTCTTAAAATTCGCGCGCGCATTATGCGCGCGCAAATTTTATAGCTACAGTTTAAGAGTCTGATTTGCCGACTTCCTTACCTTTGCGCAACGTTATCTGATTTTCTTCATTCAAGACAATTATTGTGGGACAGCATTTTCCGGCTTCATCTTCAGTTAATAGAGAAAACGCCATAATTGTAACCACATCACCGACGCTTCCCCGCTTCGCCGCAGGACCATTCAGACAGAAAGCGCGGCTTCCACGGGCACCCGGTATGGCATAAGTTTCAAGACGTTCGCCATTATTGCGATTGACCACCAAGATTTTTTCATAGGGTAAAATTCCGGCTTGCTCGAGAAGATCCAAATCAATCTCCAGGCTACCTTCATAATCAAGCTCGCAGGCAGTCAGGCGGGCAGTGTGAATTTTACCGGTTAACATTATTTTTTGCATATTTAAAACCTTATAATCTTAATCAAAGTGTAATATACCTCTTATAAGCGGTGTCGCCAGACAATTACTTCGGGACGCAGAATATTTGCGTCAATCGATTCAGATACCGCCGAAAAGATAAGTTAGAATTGCCTTTTGCACATGAAGGCGGTTTTCAGCCTGGTCAAAAACAATTGATGCGGGCGAATCCATTACTTCACCGGTTATTTCTTCGCCGCGATGAGCCGGCAGACAATGCAGTATTTTAGCATCAGCCTTAGCGGCTTGCATCAGTTTTGAATTTACCTGGTAAGGCGCGAGCGTTTTCAACCGTTCCGCAGATTCATCTTCGAATCCCATACTGACCCAGACATCGGTATAAATATAATCAGCATTTTTGACCGCTTTGAAAGGCTCCGGTTCCCAACAGACTTTACCGTTGCCCTGCGCTCTAGCTATAACTTCGCGATCGGGTTCGAAACCGCTCGGGGAGGAAATTACTACTTCCAAGCCGCACATTTTACCGGCCAGAATTAATGAATTAGCCATGTTTGAACAACCATCGCCGAGAAATACCAGTTTTACACCTTCAAGCCTGCCGCTGTATTCCAGTACCGTAAACATGTCAGTGAGCGCCTGACATGGATGGTATTCATTCGTTAAAGCATTGATTACCGGAACCGTGGCATTGCGCGCCAGCTCCTCGACGCCGGCATGTTCGAAAGTACGGATAACAATTCCATCGACATATCGGCTGAGCACTTTTGCGGTGTCCGCAGGAGTTTCCCCGCGACCGGCCTGCATCTGATTTTCGCTCAGGTACATCGGATATCCGCCAAGTTCATGGATACCGACTTCAAAGGATACGCGGGTCCGGGTTGATGATTTTGCGAAAATCATCGCAATCGTTTTCCCATCAAGCGGACGCGCCCCACCCGACTTGCGTCGATTTGCTTTCAGCTCTGCGGCTTTGCCAAAAAGTTTTATCAAATCGCACTGCGGTATATCTTCAACTGAAAGCAGATGTTTCATGGTTATTCTCCTCATTAAGCCGGCAGTCTGGCCAGCCCTTGTTCTATTATCTTCAGTGCCAAATCACATTCTTCCCTGGTTACGGTCAGCGGCGGCAACAAACGCAATACCGTTTCTCCTGCGGAAAGCGCAATCATTCCCAGCTCATTAAGAATCGGCAACAAATCCGCTGCAGGCCGATCGAGGACCACGCCGATCATCAACCCTTTACCGCGAACGGCTTTTATACATGGGAATTTATCCTTTAATGTCGTCAGCTTTTCCAACAAATAGCTCCCCTGCTCCCGGCAGTTTGCCAGAACCCCGCCCTGGAGCGTATCCACTACCGCGCAACCGGCAGCGCAAGCCAACGGAGTCCCGCCGAAAGTGCTGGCATGAGTACCTACTCCCAAAACGCCGGCAAACGGTCTCCCGACCATGATAGCGCCAAGCGGAAAACCATTCCCAAGCGCTTTGGCCATTGATAACGCGTCAGGAATTACCGAATAATTCTGAAAAGCGAAAAATGTTCCGGTACGTCCGGTTCCGCATTGAACTTCATCAAACATCAGCAGGATATTTTTTTCGGTGCAAAGTTCACGTACCTGTTTCAAATAATCTCCCGAAGCCGGAAGTATTCCACCTTCACCTTGAACCGGTTCCAGCAACACCGCCGCAGTCTGATCTGTAATCGCCTCGCGCAAAGCCGTAATATCGTTGAACTTTACCTGCTTGAAACCCGGCATATCGGGCTGAAAATCCTTCCGGTATTTGGCACGTCCGGTCGCCGCCAACGTGGCCAGTGTTCTGCCGTGAAATGAATCTTCCATCGTGATAATTTCATTTTTACCCTGAGGATTGCCCCATTTCCGGGCAAATTTAATCAAACCTTCATTAGCTTCAGCGCCGCTGTTGGCAAAAAATGTCACCCCGTCAAAACCGCAACCGGCCAGTTTTTCTGCCAGAAGCGGTTGAACTTCATTCATAAATAAGTTTGAGGTGTGAACCAGGATTCCGGACTGGCGTCGAATTGCCTCTGTAACTGCAGGATGACAATGCCCAAGATTGCATACACTGATTCCTGAACCGAAGTCCAGATACTTTTTACCGGCATCATCCCATACCCAGATACCTTCGCCTTTCACCAAAAGTAATTGAGGCGCATAGGTGCCCATGACGTACTGCTGATACCGTTCCTTGGTTTTCGTTTTCAGAGATTCCATTTTCCAGATGTCCTGATAGTTTTACTTACTCAATTCGCAACAACTAATATAAAACGGTTAATATAAAGCAGGCAATGGAAAAATCAACAAATCCGGCTTGCCTCAAAAAACAGAAATTTCGTTTCAGGAAACAATTATTTGGTCAGCCGCTTCAGCATTTTCAATTTTTGTCCAGTGTACGGCGGATACCGCATCGGCAGGTCAATTAAGACCGATTTTTTCATCACCGGCTTGAAATGAGTAAAAGTATCAAAACTCCATTTACCATGGTAAACGCCATGTCCGCTCTCGCCGACCCCGCCGAAAGGCATTGCCGGATTCAGCAGATGAGCAACCGTGTCATTAATACATACTCCGCCCGAAGAGGTTTCACGCAAAATAGTTTCCGTTCCAGACTTGCCGAAATAGTAAAGCGCCAACGGCTTTGGATGCTCATTGACGAAGTTAACGGCTTCAGCCAGATCTTCAAATTGAAGAATCGGCAACAGCGGGCCGAAAATCTCTTCCTGCATCACCGCATGATCTTTCGATAGGTTTTTAATCAGAGTTGGTGCAATATAACGGATAGCGCGGTTACTGACGGCTTCCGGGTATAATTTGAGCAGTCGGTCAAAATGTGTGGTATTGATAATTCGCGAGTAATCGGAGGACTGTTCCGGATTTTCACCATAAAAAACGCGTATCCAGTGCGCCATCCTTTCCAGCAATATTTTTTTCTGTGATTTGTGAACCAGCAGATAATCTGGAGCGACGCAAGTTTGCCCGGCATTCATAAACTTACCCCAGACAATACGTTTGGCGCTTAAATCCAGCTTGGCATCGGCATCAACAATGCACGGACTTTTGCCGCCAAGTTCCAAGGTCACCGGAGTCAGATATTCGGCAGCCGCCCGCATCACTGCCCGCCCGCCATTTTCACCGCCGGTATAGAAAATGTAATCAAAACGATGCTTCAACAATTCTTCGGCGGTTTCGCGCCCGCCCTGCACAACCATGACCTGTTCAGATTCAAAAGATTCACGAATAATCTTTTCGAGCACCTCCGCGGTCGCCGAAGCTTGTTCTGCCGGTTTAAGCACTACGCAATTACCCGCCGCCACCGCGCCAACCAAAGGCACCATCATGAGTTGGAACGGATAATTCCAGGCCGAAAAAATCAGTACCTGCCCGTATGGTTCACGCAGAATGCGCCCTGTCGCTGGCCAATTCAACAGCGAAGTGGAAACCGGTTC
>JAAYPP010000208.1 GCA_012519765.1 Lentisphaerota bacterium | reverse complement strand
TTGGTGCTTATGTTGTTGTTCATCAACACATTACAATATATCGCCAACAGGAGGAGATTTCAAGAAAAAAACGAGTAAAAGTCGTTGATTATTAAGTGGTTAACGAATTTTGCAGAACACATTTTATCACATATAAAATAGGAGAATCAGATTAATGTCATTGCAGAATTTGGTGGCGCTATCTAATCGTTACGGAAAAAATCCGGATTTCGTTCTAGCCGGTGGAGGCAATACTTCATTTAAGGATGATCAACATTTATTTATTAAACCGAGCGGTATAAGCTTGGAAGCACTTACCGAAATCGGTTTTGTAAAAATGAAACGGGAAAAAATTCGGGAACTTTTTCAGCTTAAAGAATTGTCAGATTCAGTCCAGCGCGAAGCCATGGTGAAAAAAATGATGGCGGACGCGGTTTGTTTTGATTCAGTCGGACGCCCGTCAGTTGAGGCACCGCTTCATGAAATAATCCCATTCCGTTATGTGGTTCATCTTCATCCCGCTGTAGTCAATGGAATGACTTGCGGACGAAATGGCAAGGATATTTGCGCGCGTCTTTTTCCTCAGGCGATGTGGCTGGATTATACTGATCCCGGTTATACGCTGGCGGCGAGTTTCTTCAATGCTTCCGAATCATATAAAAAAGCCAACGGCAGTTTTCCCGCGATGGTTTTTCTGAAAAATCACGGGGTTTTCGTCGGCGCCGACACGACATCGGAAATTGAGTCTTTATATGACGATATCATGCTGAAATTAAATGAATTCGTTAAAGCTTCCGGAGTTGATTTGAAGCTGAAAATCGCCGATGATTTTGACTCCGCGACGGTTATGGAATATGCTCCGCAGTTGCGTTCACTGCTCGAAGACAATTTCACCGCAACCGTAGTCAGTATGCCGTACTTCCAGGTAGCACCTGGTCCGTTGACTCCGGATCATATTGTTTATGCGAAATCATTTGCGTTGGAAACGGACAAGATTGACGGGGATGTTATTGAAAAATTTGAAGCTCGTCATGGTTATAAACCGAAAGTGGTGGCGATTCCCGGTAAAGCGATTTTTGCCGTCGCTGATAACTTGCGCAACGCCAGAATTGTCGCTGACTTGGCGCGCGATGCCGCCCGTGTTAAACAGTTGACCGACGCTTTCGGCGGTGCCGACTTCATGACCGATGCGGCGCGCATTTTTATTGAAAACTGGGAAGTTGAATCATACCGCAAAAAAGTTTCTTCCGGCAATAACGATGGCGGATTGTCTGGCAGAATTGCTTTAGTTACTGGCGGCGCGCAAGGTTTTGGATATGGAATAGCCGACGAACTCGCCGGAGCAGGTTGTCTGGTCGCCATCGCGGACATGAATCTCGACGGCGCAGTCAAAGCCGCGGATGAATTATGCCGTAAATACGGTGTCGCACGCGCAATTCCGCTGAAGGTCAATATCGCTGACGAGTCTTCAGTTGCGGCAATGTTTGAATCCTTGGTCGGACAATGTGGCGGTCTTGATATATTCATTGCCAATGCCGGAGTGCTTCGTACCGGTTCTGTTAAGACCATGGAGAAAAAAGACTGGGATTTTGTTACGGATATTAATTATACAGGCTATTTTTTGTGTTCAAAATATGCGGCGAGAGTAATGTCCGTTCAGAATAAATGGGGTAAACGCTGGACAGATATTGTTCAGGTTAACTCCAAAAGCGGTCTGGTCGGCAGCAATAAAAACGGTGCATATGCCGGCAGTAAATTCGGTACCATAGGCTTGACTCAAAGTTTTGCGCTGGAACTGATTGAAGACCGTATCAAAGTAAACAGCATTTGTCCGGGTAATTTCTTTGACGGTCCGCTCTGGATGGATCCGCAGAAAGGTTTGTTTGTGCAATATCTGAACAGCGGTAAAGTACCGGGCGCCAAGACGCTTGAAGATGTCAAAGCCTTTTATGAGTCAAAAATTCCGATGAACAGAGGGTGTTTCCCGGCCGATGTCGCCAAAGCGATTACTTATGCGGTTCATCAACAATATGAGACTGGTCAGGCTATTCCTGTTACCGGCGGTCAGGTAATGTTGAGCTGATTTGGATTCAGTGATTCTGCTATGCGAGTAGCAGTGTTTAATAACAAAGAAGATGCAGCATAAAATTTCAACTGCTTTTTCCCGATTAAGGCAATGCCGTTTTTAAAGGGCGGCATTGCCAAACCTCTCAAGGTGTTATTCGATTTTGATAAACTCTTTTTGCGTTTTATCGTAATTATAAACTTCGCCGGTTTCGATGATATAATACCAGCCGAATATCGAAAGCGTTTTGTTTTGATAGCGTTCATTGATAAACGGGTAGGTCATCAGATTATTCATTTGCTCAACAATATTGAGTTGCTCTGTTTTCCATTCTTTTTCCGCAGGATCTGCGATATTTTCACTTTCAATTTTTGATTTTACATTTTTTGCCAGTTCAAGCCATTTTCTGGTATGAGGTGTTCGGGATAAAACTGATTCATCTTCAAAAAATGCTTTGCAACCACCGCAATTGGAATGCCCGCATATCACAATATTTTGTATCTCAAGCACTAA
>JAAYPP010000207.1 GCA_012519765.1 Lentisphaerota bacterium | reverse complement strand
GACCGGTTTCCAGCATTACCGCCAAAACTTCGTCAAACCCGATTTTCTGTTTATGCGGATCGCAAATCGAAGCCAGCAGGCAGGCATTGTATGCGGTAACCGCGCCGACCGCGTTGCGTTCAATACAGGGTATCTGAACATAGCCGCCGATCGGATCGCAAGTCATTCCCAAATGATGTTCCAAGGCAATTTCAGCCGCGTTGGCGACACGATTCATATTCTTGGTGCGAATATAGGTCGCTATCGCCGCCGCCATCGCGGAAGCGACCCCAACCTCGCCCTGGCAACCTACTTCCGCGCCGGAAATGCTGGCGTTATGTTTGGCGATAAAACCAACCGCCGCAGCGGCGCAGAAACCTTCATGCAGTTCTTGATCTGGAATTCTCAGGTGGTGACGAAGCAAATAAACCACCGCCGGCATAACCCCGGAAGAACCTGAAGTCGGCGCGGTTACCACGCGATGACCCGCGGCGTTTTCTTCAGACACAGCCAGTGCGTAAGCATTTAGCAATACAAGAAACTTATCCGGTCCATTATCAAGTTTAACGGCATTCGTGAAAAGCTGCGGCGATTTCCTAGCCAGTCTGATGGGACCCGGTAAGATCCCTCTGGTGCGCAATCCGCGTTTTACAGCATCACACATGATCTCAATCAGTTGATTGAGCCGTTCAGATATCTGGCTTGTACTCATACCGGTTAAAGCCATCTCATTGGCAAAAATCAGAGCGGGCAGTGCCAAACGTTTCTTTTGCAGCAGCGTCTGCAATTCCGTCATTGATCCGTAGCAATAAGGGGGCGGCGGCACTTCCGATGGCGGTTCACCGTCGCATCTGATGAAGCCGCCACCGATCGAATAGTAGGTTTTTTCTAAAATCGTTTCGTCCTGAGCGTTAAGCAATTTAAAAACCATAGTATTCTGATACGGTAAGTCGTGTTCATCCTGATTAAAAAATATATCGGCGGCGGAAAACGGCAACTCATGACCATTCGAAAGGCTGATCCGGTATTCTTCTTCCGGAAGCTGCAGGAGTCCGGACAATGCTTCACAATCGCAGGATTCCGGTTCCCAACCCAGTAAGCCGGCAACAATGGAACGATCAATGCCATGACCTTTACCGGTGAGACTCAGTGAACCGAACAACTCAACCTTGACTGACGACGCACTACGGAGTGCCGGTTCAGGCAATTGCCGTAATTTGTTCAGAAAGTTCCCGGCTGCTTTCATCGGACCGATAGTATGGGAACTGGATGGGCCGGGACCGGATTTAAACAGGTCAAAAATCGAAGTATCAATATACGATATTTTATCTTTCATAGGTTCTCCATGATGGCATCAATGCCCAAATGCAACACTCCGCATTCCAAAATAAAAATATACGCCTGAACTTGCTTACTTCAATTAAAACTATGACTTGCCGGAATTGCTATTTAACCATAAACCATCGTGGAGATACTGAAAAAAAGGTGAAAAAAAAGGTGTAAATCGTTGTTATCACTTGTAATTGTATGGTTTTACGACATATTAAGAGGTTTATTATTGATAACCGGCGGTTCGGTATCAAAACAGTTAACCATTAAACCAAACAAAAAACAAACATGACAGAAGAAACCACTCTCGCCATCGAAAACTCAAATTTCCTTGATCTGACTAATCTTCCCAGCATGGAAGATCTTCTTTCCGGGAAAGTCACACAGAACAGTTTTACTGAAGGTTCAATCATTGAAGGTAAAGTCGCTGAAAAACGCAACGACGGTGCATTGATTGACATTGGCTATAAAGCCGAAGGTTTTGTAGCAGCCGCAGAATTTCCCCATTGGAAGGAAATAAAAATCGGTGATATTGTCGATGTCTATCTCGAAGAGATTGAAAACGACAACAACATGCCGGGAATCAGCCTGCAGAAAGCTCATACTATCAAAGCCTGGAATCGTATCACCGGAGAATGTGGTGAAGGAAGTGTGGTCAAAGGTTTGATGAAAACCCGTGTTAAAGGTGGTATAATTGTTGACATTGAAGGTGTTGAAGCATTTCTGCCTGGTTCACAAATTGATATCGGCCCGGTTCGCAATCTTGATGATTTTATTGGACAGGAATTTGATTTCAAGATCCTTAAAATCAACCACGATCGCCATAATATTGTTATTTCGCGGCGTGAGCTGCTGGAAGAATCCCGTCGTGGTAAACGCGTTGCCTTGCTTAAAGAACTTGAAATTGATCAAGTCCGCAGCGGCATAGTAAAAAATATCACTGATTTTGGTGCATTCATTGATCTTGGCGGAGTTGACGGCTTGCTCCATATTACTGACATGTCATGGGGCAGAATATCACATCCGTCCGAAATGCTGGAAGTGGGTCAGGAACTGGAAGTTGTCATTCTTGACATCGATTATGAAAAAGAACGGGTATCGCTGGGTTATAAACAGAAAAGTTCAAATCCATGGAATGATGCCGTTGCCAAATATCCCGCAGGTTCTACGATCAAAGGCCGCGTGGTCAACATTATGCCATATGGGGCATTCGTCGAACTTGAAGATGGCGTAGAAGGCTTGATCCATGTTTCCGAAATGTCTTGGACCAAACGGATCACCAAAGCCGGCGAAGTCGTCAGCGTAGGCGAAGAAGTTGAAGCTGTTGTTCTGGAAATAGATCAGGAAAATAAGAAAATTTCGCTGGGACTACGTCAGAAAGAACGTAATCCGTGGGAAATCCTGATGGAAAAATATCCGGTTAATACCAAAATCAAGGGCAAAGTCCGTAACATGACCAGTTATGGAGCATTTGTTGAAATTGAAAACGATATTGACGGTATGATCCATGTTTCTGATATGTCCTGGACTCGTAAGATCAATAATCCAAATGAAATACTCAAACCCGGCGATGAAGTTGAAGCAATCATTCTTGACATAAATCCCGATCAGCAACGTATTTCGCTTGGTCTGAAACAGTGTGAAGAAGATCCATGGTCCAATATCAACGAGCTCTATAAGGTTGGTGAAATTGTCAAAGGTAAAATTACCAAAATCACCGCTTTCGGCGCATTTGTTGAATTGACCAATAAAATAGATGGTCTTATCCATATTTCGCAAATCAGTCGCGATCATGTCGAACGCGTAAAAGATGTTTTGCAGTTAGGACAGGAAATCGAGGCCAGAGTAATCAAGGTCGATACTGATGAACGTCGGATCGGCTTGAGCATAAAAGCAGCTACTGAAGACTTCTCAGAAGAGGCCCTCAAGGCCGCTGAAGAAGAATACAATGCCGCGATTAAACCAGGTGAATCAATGATTGATATTGGCGAAGCATTCGAAGAAGCGATCGCTAACAATCAGCTTTAATAACCTGATAGCTTTACGAAACAGCGTGGAAATTTTTCCACGCTGTTTTTTTTTACCCAACCCTGGCCATAATCCTGCATATAACACTGCTTTTAAGACGGGATATTCATCCGCCGTCGATTTTTGAATCTTAAGAACGCCTCAGATATACTGAAAAACCGTTTTTAGCGTAACGCTAAATTCGCGCGCGCATAATGCGCGCGCGAATTTTAAACCCGGAAAAACGTTAAACTATACATTTATATTTTAGAGCCAATTGCAAGACTTCGCGTCAGCCACGTTGTGAGCGCAGACGCATGGAGGAGTGGCTGGTGCATACCCTCTGCGGGCTGTAGCTTTCGGGGCGGTCTGACGAAAGTTCTTTCAGGTTGAGCAGTAACCGCAAAAATCATCTCTAAGCTGCAAAATTTAAATCGGTTATTGACTGTACTTTATCGGTATTTTGTGCTATATTCCAGTGCTCTGTAAACCTGAAAATATCGGGTT
>JAAYPP010000206.1 GCA_012519765.1 Lentisphaerota bacterium | reverse complement strand
TGCCGCTATTTCACCGCCGGGCTCGGGTTCAGTGGCGCGTTTTAATGCGGCCTGCACTGGTTGCCAGCTTTGTGTCAATGCCTGTCCTGAACGGGTTTTGCGTCCGGCGATTCTGGAATACGGAATATCCGGAATCCAGCAACCGGTAATGAAATTCAGCTCGGGTTACTGTTCTTTTGAGTGTAACAAATGTGGGCAAGTCTGTCCGAATGGCGCGATACTTCCGTTGTCATTGGAAGATAAACAACATGTCAGTGTCGGTATTGCCGGTATTGACGAAAGCCGCTGCGTGTCGTTCGCCCAAAACAAAGCTTGCGGCGCTTGTGCTGAAGTATGTCCGGTCTCCGCAGTGCGGATGAAAAATTTAGAGAATAGTCCGGGGCATGTTTCGGTGCCGCGGATGAACCCTGAGATCTGCCTCGGCTGCGGTGCCTGTGAAAATGCCTGTCCGGAACATGCTATTGTCGTCAAAGGACGCCCGGTTCATAGCAAAATCTTGTCGCAACCGCTGATGCAGACTCCATCGGAGAATGCTCCGGCGGTCAATGATTTCGCCTTCTGAGCAGTTGCGGTATTAAACTCTTACTTAATTAAGGCTGAATATGAAACCGTTATTCTTTCGCGTTGCTGCCATATTATTGTGCTTGGTATTGGCCACTGTTGCTTTTTCCGGGAAACTGGATTTCGTGACACGGTATGTGGGTTCCGATAAGCTGCAACGCCAGAACGAACAATATCTGGATGACACTTTCAATAAAGCGCTGGTCGGTTTTGGCGTAATGTCGACGGTTAAAGCTGGGTTGGCCATAATCGAGGGGAGCACAGCCGGGATCAGTGTTGGCGCGACCTTGAGTTTGCAGGTCGGTGATGTCGTTCAATCGGCTTATGATTATGTTGATATCGCCTGGCGGACGCTGCTGACCGGTTGCATTACGATTCTTTCGACTAAATATCTTCTCAAGGCCGCCGATATTATTGATGCCTATGTGTTTGGATTCACAATACTGGTTCTGATAATCTATCTGAGCACCGGCTGGTGGTTTTCGAGGTGGATTCGCATCAAGGCAGTGTTGCGCGATGTGTTGGCTCTGGCGATTGTCGCAACACTGTCCATATTGTATATTCTGCCGATTTCGGTCTGGGGTGCGTCACATTTGTCGCAGGTAATCACCAAACCGGCTATTGAAGAGGCGCAACATGGTTTCGCGCAAACTCAAAAAGAATTTTTCAGTGACGATGATAATGCGGTGGCAAATGAGGGTGTTGTTCCGCGACTGAAGCAGATTCCTGAGCGCATTCAGCGGATTACCGATTATCTGAAGCATAAATCTAAGGAAATGGCGGTCTGGACCATAAAACTGATTGTCGGGTATATTTTTGACTGTATCGTCTTTCCGCTTGCGCTGTTTACCATGCTGCTGTGGCTGACCCGTTCCGTAATGAAATATATCTTCCAGAAAAATCTTCAGTCATCATTGCGTGACGATCTGCGCCGGATATTGGCGGAACAACGTACCGGCAAGCCGGAATGAACCCGGCGGAAACACCTAGTATTCCGCCGGTTCATGAGATGATTAGTGCAGTGGAGCCGCAAGATCGGGTTTCCTGGCAGCCAGAGTTTCATCCATACGCTTGACCGGCATGGTCACCGGGGCGTCATGAAGTGATTCGGGATCGGTATCCGTCAATTTGGCGATCTCGATCATCGCTTCGACAAACTCGTCCAAAGTTTCTTTGGATTCGGTTTCAGTCGGTTCAATCATCAGCGCTTCGGGAATAATCAGCGGGAAATAGATGGTGGGCGGATGAATGCCGCGGTCAATCAGCCCTTTGGCAATATCCAGTGCGTGAACACCTTTTGCCACCTGGCGCGTTGCGGAAAAAACACATTCATGCATGCACATTCTGGTGATTTTCTGATCGTAATAAGGCGCTAATTTGACTCGCAGATAGTTGGCGTTCAGCACTGCGTTTTCACTGACTCTGATCATGCCGGCGCGGCCGAGCATCAACAGATAGGCGCAGCTGCGCAGCAATACCCCGAAGTTACCGTAAAACGCGGATATTTGGCCGATGGATTGCGGTTGATTATGGTCGAGCGCATAACTGCCGTCCGGTTTGCAGATAATACGCGGAACCGGCAGAAACGGGCGAAGTTTTTCAACCACGCTGACCGGGCCTGCGCCCGGTCCGCCGCCGCCATGCGGAGTAGAAAAAGTTTTATGGACATTTGTGTGCATGACGTCAAACCCGAGATCGCCGGGTCGGACCCGTCCGATAATAGCGTTGGCGTTGGCGCCGTCGCAGTAACACAGTCCGCCGGCATCATGTACCATTTTGCAGACTTGTTCGACATTGCGGTCAAACATGCCGACGGTATTCGGGCAGGTCAGCATCAGCCCGGCGACGTCATCGCCCAGTTTTGCCGCCAGATCGTTCAGATCGACATTGCCTTCGGCATCGGATGACACTTCGCGGCAGGTAAATCCGGCCTGAACCGCGCTGGCGGGATTGGTGCCATGCGCGGCATCGGGAATCAGCATCACGTTGCGTGTGGTTTTACCGCGAGCTTTGAAATACGCCGCAATCAACATGACGCCGGTGAATTCACCGTTTGCTCCGGCCATCGGTTGTAGCGTGGTTTCGGCAAAACCCAGCAGTTCGCTGAGAAAACGTTCCTGCCGGTATAACGTTTCCAGTGCGCCCTGAGTCAGTTTTTCGCCGCCGGGCAATTGGGCCAGCCATGGGTGAAGTCCGGCGAATCCGGGCATCCGGGCGATGATTTCATGGGATTTGGGATTGTATTTCATGGTGCATGAGCCGAGCGGGTAGAAATGAGAATCAACGCCGAAGTTTTTGCGGCTCAGGTTGGTGAAATGGCGGATTGCATCCAATTCTGTTACTTCTGGGAGCCGGGCAGGGGCGGAACGGCGCATCGCCGCCGGAACTGCGGAATCCATCGGTACATCACATGCGGGGGCGCGGTAAGCTCTGCGTCCGCTGCGTCCTTTATCAAAAATCAGTTTCATTATAATATTTCCTCCATAGCCTTGGCCAGACCGGTAATTTCTTCACGGGTGCGTTTTTCGGTAACGGCGATCAGCAGTTGTTTTTCACGTCCGGGATAATGGGTTCCCAGCGGAATGCCTGCCGCATAACCTTTTTTCAGCAGGGCGCTGACAGCCTCTTCGGCATTAATCGGGAGTTCAACGACAAATTCATTGAAAAATGCACCGTTGCCGCGATACTTGATACCGCTGATTTTACATATTTCATTGCGCGCAAAAATTGCTTTGGCGGCATTTTGTTCGGCAATTTCCATCAGTCCTTCCTGGCCGGTCAAAGTCAGATAAACCAGCGCGGTCAAGGCGCAAAGGTTTTCATTAGAACAGATGTTGGACATGGCGTTTTCACGACGGATATGCTGTTCGCGCGCCTGCAAGGTCAGGACGAATCCCGGTTTGCCGTCTTTGTCTACTGTTTTTCCGACAATGCGGCCGGGCAGTTTGCGCATAAAAGCGTTGCTGGTAGCAATAAATCCGAGATACGCGCCGCCGAAGCTCAACG
>JAAYPP010000030.1 GCA_012519765.1 Lentisphaerota bacterium | reverse complement strand
GTTCGGCATGAGCTTAAAAAATGTACAATCCGGATTATTTTCGTATCACATTAATATTGGCGTTAGGCACGGTATTTCTGGAAATAGCGATATAGGTACCGTCTTTGCGCCTGTTCAATTCCGCTTTGATAATGGATATAAAATTTCTATTCCAATGTGCAATTGATTTTTGTGCGACAACTGGCCATGAATTTTCATTTTCAACACTGAAGTTCTTGGCGACAGGCAGGCGCCCGCTCATTTGTGCAATCAACTCACCCTTGGCATTCTTTACTACGGCTTCAAGCGATAGAAATCCTGCACCAAGCAATCCGTATGGGAGCAATTTCCCGGAAGCAGCAGTGATTCTTTCATATCGTAAATAACGATAAAACGAATCCAGGTTCATCAAGGGCACAAACGCAACTTCCAGAACCAGTGTATTATCATCAATTTCTTCAGTTTGGTGTAAATTGATAAACCGTCCTCTGGTGCGGAGGCATGAAGTGAAAACATCCTTAAAGCACTGTTCAAACTCAGCGGTTTCTTTTTTCCATGTTTCCATTTGCGCTGGATTAATTTTTTTTGTGTCAAGCTCGGAAAGCCAAAAAATGGAACATGGTTTCAAAATAATTTTATTAAATTTATGAATGTCGATATACTCGCGCCGCCAGAAATATGCGAAAGGAAAGTCGAGATGCTGCCTGTACAGTAATTCCGGTTTGGGGCAAAACACCTGGTGGCAAACCGGGGGTTCTGCGTTATCTTGGGCGATCGCTGTAATACCGGCGCCGGATAATATTAAAATCAGTATCAGCAGTTTATTCATAGTATCCTTAATCAGGGATGGAAGGTTAAACAATGAAATATACATTATTCCCGGCTAATGTCAACTTTGTCCGTACGTACATTGACCCAGCGATATTTCGCCACCTGTCCTTTCGCCACAATTAGTATATTAACCGGAATATTATGTTATTGGGCGGGTCAGCAAGCGGCGCGAACTATTTATGATTGTTAATGCAGGTAATAATGCAATAAACAATAGCTATGACACGACAATAAATTGGGAGAATTACTTTTTAAAATTCGCGCGCGCATAATGCGCGCGCGAATTTTAAAGCAGGAATTACATACTTATTTTTTCCGAAAAACAATTCGACCTTTGGTGAGATCGTATGGTGACATTTCCATGGTCACGGTATCACCGGGAAGGATTCGAATAAAGTGCAAGCGCATTTTGCCGCTGATATGAGCATCGACAATATGCTGCTGCTCGCCGACCGCCACTTTGAAAGTGGTATTCGGCAATAATTCCTTGACAATCCCTTCTACTTTGATTACATCTTTGGACACGTTAAAATCTCCGGTTCGTTTTCTGTGATGAGTACTTGGTGTTCGAAATGAGCGGATAATGAACCGTCGCGAGTGCGGACGGTCCAGCGATCTGGCTCGATATATACCTGGTGAGATCCCAGATTGAACATCGGTTCAATTGCCAGTACCATACCCGGTACTAGTCTGGGCCCGCGGTTGCCGGGAACAACAAAATTGGGAATTTCCGGTTCTTCATGAAGTTTGATACCGCAACCATGTCCGACATACTGACGAACAATTCCAAGTTTCGCTTTTTTCCCTACCGCTTCAACCGCCGCGCTGATATTGCGAACAAAATTTCCTTTCCGCGCCTGTTTTATGCCGGCATGTAAGGATTCTTCTGTGCGGTGAAGAAGATTTTTGACTTCTTCGGGCAGGTTTTCGCGGAAAGCCAAAGTGATGGCAGTATCGCCGGTAGCTCCATTAAGGGTAACTCCTAAATCAATGCTCAAAATGTCGTTTTCGCCAATTATTACGTTGTCTGAACCAATGCCGTGAACAACCGTATCGTTAATTGAAACACAGATATTTCCGGGGAAGCCGTTATATCCGAGAAATGAACTGGTTCCACCGGTCTGCATAATCAGCATTCCAGCAAGACGATCGACATCTAAAGTAGACATCCCAGGTAAAATTTGCTTGCGTAGCTCTTCGCGTACCCATGCTGTTGCCTGAGCGGCAATTCGGATTCTCACAATCTCTTCAGCAGTATGAATTACAACGCCTGACATGCTGGTTAATTCAATTTTTTAATGGTTTCAGCTAGAACGGCTTCGCGTTCGTCGCAGGATATTTGAATAAGCAGTCCTTGCGCCTTATAGAATTTAATAAGAGGCTGAGTCTGCGCGTGAAAAGTTAACAGACGTTTGCGTGCGCTGGCTTCAGAATCATCGTCACGCTGATATATCTCTCCGTTGCAATCATCACATACACCGGTCTTTTGGGGCGGAAATGCATACTGATTATAGATACGGTTGCATTTGCGGCACATAATTCTGGAAGTAAGCCTTTTGATCAGAAAATCATCACTGCCGTGAAGGTAAATGACAGCATCTAAAGGACGGTTAAGCTTTAAAAGCAACTCATCCAGCATTTTTGCCTGATTAAGTGTGCGGGGATAACCATCCAGAATCATTCCGTATTTTTTTTCATCTTTTTGCAGTACTTTGGCCACCATGGCAGTAATGATTTCATCAGATACCAGACCGCCATTCTCCATAATGCTTTGGGATTGTTTGCCCAATTCAGTTCCAGCTTTGACTTCCGCGCGAAGCATGTCGCCAGTAGATATATGCAAGAACGGCGCGCTTTCCTTCAGCATGGCTGAAAGAGTTCCTTTTCCTGCGCCAGGACCACCAAGTAATACCAAATTTGTTTTCTTAAACATTTTCTCCCATTGATTCCTTGTGTTTATCTTTTAAAAAAGACTCAAGTGCCATTACTGACATCTCAATCTGACTGCTGTCATTCATATCCTTGCATATGGCAACTTCACGTTCAAGTTCATTGTCACCGCGAATAACAACAAAACGACTGCCTGCACGATTAGCCGCACGCATTTGTGCTTTCATGCTTTTATCTTCGAATTCGACAATCACCGGCAAACCGCTACAGCGTAATGTCGCGGCCAATTCAATATTGGCTTCTCTCGCCGCATGCCCCATGGAAACCATGAAAATCGGCGGAAATACCGCTTCAGGCGGAGCGACACCAAGAGCCTGCTGAACCAGCAGCAATCGTTCCATTCCGGCGGCAAAACCTACTCCGCAGATTGGTTTACGCGCTTCAGGCAAAAAAAGCTCATAGCGACCGCCGGCGGCAATCGCGGCCTGCGCTCCCAATCCGGCGGTGTGGACGATTTCAAAAACAGTATGAACATAATAATCCAGACCGCGTACTAGAAAAGGATCTATTTCATAAGCAATACCCGCGCGGTCAAGCAAACTGCAAACCCGCGAAAAATAGTTGCGCGATTCTTCGGTATAATGGCTGACATAATCAGGAGCCTGCCGGACAATTTCACGACAACCGTCTTGTTTACAGTCGAGAATTCGCCAAATATTACGGCCCAGTCTGGCACGGCAATCCTGACACATGCCGTCAATTTTTGAACTGAAAAATTGGTTCAGCGCCGCTTCTGCCGGAGCGCGATCGGCAGCTATGCCGCGCGTATTGATCAATAATCTGAAACCGGTTATCCCCAAGGCATTTATGTACTGAACCAAGGCTGAAATTGTTTCGGCATCTGCTTCAGGTGAAACCGTACCGACATTCTCAACTCCGATCTGATGAAATTGACGTCGCCGACCGGCAGCGGGACGTTCGCCTCGAAACATCGGGCCGCAATAGTAAACCCGTTTTTCATTGCCATTCATAACGTCGGTATTTAACAGGGCGCGCATTACGCCGGCAGTTCCTTCGGGACGCAGAGTCAAACTGCGTCCGCCGCGATCTTCAAAAGTATACATTTCTTTCTGCACTACTTCAGTTTCGTCACCGATACCGCGCTTAAAAACATCAGTAAATTCAAATATCGGAGTACGAAGTTCTCCGAAACCGTAAAGCGGAAAAATATTGAACGCCGTTTGCTCGAGACGTTGCCACCATGCGGCTTCTTCAGGAAAGATGTCAGCTGTACCTGGTGGCGGTGAAAAATTTGCCATTATCGCATTCCATACATTTGTTAAATACTACTGGGTCAAAAACATATCAAATAGAAATAAAATTGCGCCAAACGGAATACGTCAGGCGCAATAATAATATAAAAATTAGCCGGCAAGAAAAGACATAAATTAAACTATTTTTGACGGATTAAGTTTTTCAACGCGTTCTTTAAGCTCTTTGCCCGCGCGGAATCTGACCACAACCCGTTCTGGAATAACGACTTCGTTTTTGGGGCGGTTGGGGTTGCGTCCCTTGCGGCTTTTGCGAACTCTTACTTCAAAAACTCCGAAATTGCGCAATTCAATGGTGGAACCGGCAGCCAGATCATCAGCAATATAATCCAATGTTTTCTGAACTATTTCAGCTACATCATTCTGAACTAATCCTAATTCTTTGGATATTCTTAGCACCAAATCTCTTTTTGTCATCGTCTTTCTCCTGGTTGACCTATAAATATAAATTTCTATTCATTAATTATATCACTGGGGTATTAATTCAAATAACTTAACCCTTCAAAAAGATAAATTACCGCTCTCCGGTGAATATTGCAAGTGGTTTAAAGCGATAGTTTTGAAAAATTAGCTCCATGTTACTGAGTCATTATCAGTTGAAGTTTATGGTGTTACAGCTGGATATTTCCAATACTCCATAATAATTTTTTCCATCGCTATTCGCTGAAGTTTATGATCAGGTTTAAATACACTCCGATATGAAAAAAAACAGGATCCTCTGATTT
>JAAYPP010000029.1 GCA_012519765.1 Lentisphaerota bacterium | reverse complement strand
TCAGTCAGAGAAATGCCGCGAATACCTTCGATGTGAAGCGGATTCATGCCGAACCATTCGCCATAGGCGAGCGAGGCCAGAATAGAAGTTTTGTGAGCGGTATCGAAACCGTCGATATCCAGTGATGGTTCGGCTTCAGCATATCCGAGTTTTTGTGCGTCTTGGAGGATTGGTTCAAAATCCAGACCTTCGCGTTCCATGCGGGTCAAAATATAATTACAGGTACCATTCATAATCCCGTAAATTTTATTGATACGGTTGCCGGCAAGTCCTTCACGCAAAGATTTTATGATGGGAATGCCCCCGGCGACGCTGGCTTCATAAAAAATATCAGTGCCGGATTTTTTCGCGGCGGCGAACAATTCTTCACCGTGTTTTGCCAGCAGTGCTTTGTTGGCAGTGACTACGGATTTGCCCTGATTGAGCGCATTGATGATAAAAGTTTTGGCGATAGTGGTGCCGCCGACCAGTTCGACGACGATGTCAGATTTAGCGGTCAGAGCGTCAGCGTCAGTAGTCAGTAATTCTTTGGGGACATCGACTCCGCGGTCGCGTTCGATGTCGATGTCGGCAATACCTGCCAAAACCGGTTTGACTCCGGTGCGTTCGGCAATCATGGCGCCGTTTTTCAGTAAATTGGCTGCCACACCGGCGCCAACCGTTCCGAATCCGATGATTCCAACTTTGATCTCTTTCACTGTCAGTGTCCTTTGGGGTTAATCCGCTTCAGAAAAAAATATGTCATAATATACCGCAAAAAACTGATATTGAAAACCGCAATTTTCAAAAACGCCGTCATCGCGGGACGGCTCAATTGATCCGACTGCAATTTTCAGGCTAAAGGCGATATTTCATTTTACAGGCTTTAAGCGTGTTGCGCATCAGCATGGCGATGGTCATAGGACCGACTCCGCCGGGGACTTTGGTGATGAATGACGTTTTCGGCGCGACTTCATCAAATTTTACATCTCCGGTCAGCCGGTAACCGCGCGGCGCAGAAACGTCTTTGACCCGGTTGATTCCGACGTCAATAACTACTGCGCCTTCTTTGACCATATCGGCGGTTATAAATTCCGGTTTGCCAAGGGCGGTAATCAGAATATCGGCCTGGCGTGTAAATTTCGCAATGTCGGGTGTTCGTGAATGTACTACGGTGACGGTAGCGTTGGCACCCGGGGTTTTCTGCATCAGCAGTGCCGCCATCGGTTTGCCGACGATATTGGAACGTCCGAGCACAACGGCATGTTTACCCGCCGGGTCAATGCCGCTTTGTTTCAGCAACTCCATAACTCCGTATGGTGTGCATGGAAAGAAGCCGTCGGTTTTTCCGATCAACATTTTTCCGACATTTACGGCATGAAAACAGTCAACATCCTTGGCCGGGTCTATCGCCGCAATTACGGCTTCTTCGTCGACCTGCGGCGGCGGCGGCGACTGTACCAGGATGCCGTGAATTTTCGGGTCGAGATTTAATTTTTTAACCAAAATCAGCACATCTTCAGTGCTTGAATTCTTTGATAAAATATGTTTTTCGGAGTAAATTCCAAGTCGTTCACAGGTTTTTACTTTGGTATTGACGTAAACTTGGGAAGCGGGGTCTTCACCGACCAGAATCACGGCCAGACCGGGTTGGATGTCCTGTTTTCTGAGTGCGGCAACTTCAGTCGCGATGACGGCAGTTACCGATGCGGCGATTGCTTTTCCGTCGATAATAGTATGAGCCATTGAAAAATCCTTGTTTTGCAGATTAGTTGCATTAACTTTAAAACAGGTATTACTTTTTTCAAACAACATTTATGCGAATAATGACATACAATATAGCGTACGGCACTGGAAACCCCGGTGCCGGGTTCGGACGCGTTTTTACTTCACACCGTTATTTACGTTCGGGGCGGAGGAGTATTGATTTGATTGCCGATTTCGCCGAAAAGTGCAAGCCAGATTTGATCGGGCTGGTGGAAGCCGATTTGGGGTCTTTCCGTACCGGCGGTGAAGATCAGGTACGATATTTGGCCGAAACGCTGAATATGACGTCGGCGAGTGCGGTGAAATACAGCACTGGCACATTGGTCAACCGGATGCCGATAATCAGAAAACAAGCCAACGCCTTGCTTTCCCATATACCCGGTAAAATCAAAAAACACTATATGCCGGCCGGTTTCAAGCGGATGGCGCTCGAAGTAGAATTTCAGGAATTCCATGTCGTGCTGGTTCATCTGGCACTGACGCGTCAAGTGCGCCGTCTGCAACTGGATTTTTTAGAAAATGAACTTGCAGATCGAAATAATCTGATCGTCGGCGGTGATTTTAATACTTTTGCCGGCGAAAAAGAACTGGCGCGTTTTAAGCGTCGGCTTAAGCTCCGGAATCCAAATACTGACCGAATCTGTACATATCCGTCATGGCGTCCGTTGCGCCAGCTCGATTATCTTTTGTTTTCGGAGAACATCGAAATCAAGAGCTTCAGTGTGCCGAAGTTTTGCGCGTCCGACCATTTGCCGGTAATCGCCGATTTTGAAATCAGAGGCTGATTTGGTACGCTAAATGATGTTTTAAAATTAGCGCGCGCATTATGCGCGCGTGAATTTTAAAACGCAAGTTATGACTTTTTGACGCCACGTCTCGGGATGGCATTGGCAGGATCTTCCGGCCAGTCATGTTTGGGATAACGTCCCCGCAGGTCGGCGCGAACATACTGATATGAATTTTTCCAGAAACCTTCCAGGTCGGCGGTAATCTGGACCGGACGCATCGCCGGCGATAAAAGGTGAATAAGCAGATTGACTTCTGCGTTCATGATTTGCGGAGTTCGGCGGCAACCGAACATCTCCTGGAGTTTTACCGCCAGTACGGGCGGGGAGGCGGTATAGTCGATGCGTATCCGCGAACCGCTGGGAACGACAAAATATTCCGGCGCCAATTTTTCTGCTTGCTGAAGCTGAGCTCTTGATAAACGGCTTTTGAGTGCGCTCTGGAGGTCGATTTTTTCGATGGCATTTTTATTAAGCTTGAGCGGACAGAACGGTTTCAGCCATACCGCCAATTCATTCATCAGCGTTGTATCGCTGAAATCAGGGAAATTTTGCTGGTGTTGATGAAGAAATTGCATGCGTGCCCGCCAGTTTCGCAACTCGGAAGTCCAAGGCAGCAGTTCCAAACCATAATCCCGGATCCAGTTCAAAAGTGCTTCAATCGCAGTGTCGCCTTCCGGTAGCGGCGTATCTTTTTCAGATAACGGCAATTTCCCCAGCATCATGCGGGTGCGGCTGCGGAAGATTTTTTGTTCATCATCGCGGAACAAGGTCTGGACGGGTTCAATGGCGGCGGTGAAGTGTTCGTACAAGTCAGTTTCAGACAGAGGTGCGGCCAGAAAGATTTTCGCTTGGGAATCGCCGGCATCAAGCTGGGCAGCGACAATAAATGTTTCGCGCGACAGCGGCGAGGACGGATTGATAACTGCGCCGCGACCTGAACTGAGCAGAAAGTGCCCGCCGCTGTCGGTACGGCGTTTGCCGATACGGTCGGGATAGGCAAACGCCAGCAGTAATCCCGGGTGGTATTCATTCGGAGTGAACGAATCATCTTTGCCGTTGGCGAGTTTTCGCGCCAGCTGGTTGACATTTT
>JAAYPP010000205.1 GCA_012519765.1 Lentisphaerota bacterium | reverse complement strand
GGCCACGGCGAAAACATGTTCCAAACGATTACCAGTACAAAAATTATCAAAAATTTGTAAATGAAAGAATACACAAAGAAGGACCAGGCAATAAATCTATCGCCGCGGCTGTATTCCGGAGTGATGCCGATAAGTTTGGATATTACTGTTTTAAAGCTCCATTCGATACGCGGCATGCTTTCTCCGCTGTCACTGTATTTTCCACGATGTAGCATTTTTTCCAGATTAAATGGTTTCTTGCAAGTCAGCCACGAGACAGAACAATATAAAAATAAGGTTATAAGCATTGTCATAAAATAGAATTCATAAGAGTTGATCGGACATTTGACCGGATTCATAGTCCAGACAATATACGGATTGAAAGGTGCTGATACCGTATTGAGAAAATTTCCAACCGTATCTACCAGATTGTGTTTCTCCAGCCATGGGTAAACATAATCAGCCCAGTTGCGCTGGATCAGAATATTATTGAATGCCAAAAGCATTCCGGTAACCAAAGAAGTAAATGCTCCGGCAGTAGTACCGAAGCGGCTGTAAAGCCCAAAAATCATTACCGGTCCGCATCCGCCCATCCACATGGACACCATGATGGTAACGAAGAGATTGATATAATCCAGTTGCGCCATGAAAAATGAGCCGAAGAAAAAGATTACTCCGACTCCAATGGACACGAGTCGAATCATTTTGATATGACCAGCCGGCGTGAAAGATTTCTTTTTCAAAGGCAGTACGACATCCTGGGCAACGGTAAGTGCCGCGCTGTATATCCTGGTATCATCAGTAGAGATCATGGCCATCACCAGCAGCAGGCAAAACAACCCCAGCAACCCGGTCGGCAGTAATTTTCTCATAGTTCCCGCCAACATCATCTGATGATAAAGAGTTCTGAATTGCTGGAATTTCGCATTGCCATTTTCTTCTCCTTTAAGTACCTCGTGAGCGACATCAAGGTACGGGGTATCCAGGTTTTTTGCCTCAGAAAGCGGTGCGTCTTTCCCGATAGTATGGTTATGTGCAGGGATTGCTTCAAGCGCCTGAACAATTTTTGTTCTGGTTTCCTGGTTTTCAACCAACTCACCGGCAATCCGGTTTGAAACTTCAACCCGGATATTTTTAGAAAGAACGGCAAAGTTTTTATGATTCATCGCCGTCAGAATGGAAATGGCAATTAATACATAGAAAATCACCCCTAAGATTCCACGCCAGGCACCGAGTAATCCTGCCATCTTTTGCTCGTGCGGCGATTTTGCCGCCGATGAAGTACCGGCGCCAATCCAGCTGGCGCGATGCAGAACGGTGGCAAAAACAGTTACCACTAAAGAGAAAAGATTAAAATCGCGCAGTTTTGAAATATCGTATGGATTCAGAAAACTCTCACCTGGAACTCGATCCATCATTACCGGGACAATTTCATTCGACCATGAAAACTTGTAAAAAATAAAAATGATAAATACTACCATTAGCGGGTAAAGAAACATGCCTTGGACTGCGTCGGTAATGATCAGCGCTAAAGTACCGCCCATTAAAATGATACCGATGGCGATGGTCAAACAAATTAGTACAATTATCATGAAAGTCGGTATTTCTACGCTGAACAGCGTTATATAGTGTGGCAGATCGAGAAAATAAATAAAAAAACGCGCAGCAACTGCCGGCATGATCATGTTGGCCAGGATTTCCGATATTGAACGTAGAGATGAAGCAAAAATTCGAAACGGCCGATTGTAGCGCATTTCCAGAAATTGACCCAGTGACATGGCCCGGGTTTCTCTGAATCGGTATGTGCAGTATCCGGTCAGACTGATAATAACTCCAAGCGGCAACAGAAGATTAGTCCAAAAAGTCAATGCAAAACCGGTTTTATAATGAACTTCAACATAGGCAACCAGACCGATGATGGAAAGCGCGTTGGCAACATCACCGATACAAATTACATAACGTCCGCAAATTCGTCCGGCAGAAAGAAAATCAGCAACACCGCGGATATAACGTCTGGAGTAAAACCCCATTCCAATAACAAATGCAGTCGGAATCAGTACAATCAGCCAATCAATTAAACTCATTTTTACGTTTGCCTTTCTGTTTTGATGATGTCACAATGATTTATGTTAAGTCATCGGGTTTTCGGTAAAAGTCAAAAAGATAGAGTATAATAATAGAGCTGTGTTGACAATATTCAAGTTTGATTTCGGCGAATAAATCAGATAATCGACAATTTTTAATTATCCTGATTTGCTCCGTCCAGACAGTATGTGACAGATGTGTTTTTGGTCAGACCAATACACTGACTTAAAGTGAAAATCAGTCGAACAAGTCGTCCTGTCTGGGTAAGGAAATAAATGCGGTAAATTTCTTGACCAGTTCATCCAATTTGTCCAGGTAATAAGGAACGTTTTCATCGCGCACGGCAGGTGCTTCGGCCAACAGGCGGCTGTTGCCGGACACTGAAACTCTTTTTTTGTCGCCGAACACATAGTATGAGATTTGATCACCGGCGCGGTAATCGCGGTCGGCTGCTTCGGCCAGTTCATAAGCGGCGGAACGTCGTCCGCCGGTACTTCTTTTACGTCGGTAAGCGTCCAGCGAATCGTTCAGGGTTTCGGTTTTAGCGAATTTTTCGAGTGGCAGTTCTCGATTTAAGATTGCATTTCTGTAGCGTTCGATCATAAGCGGAATTTCCGCATCGCGGTGATGAAGCAGCATTGAGATCAGGTCATAAATAAATTCGCGCTGAAAAGGTTCCAGTCCGCGTGATTTTAAAGCGGCGCCGACCAAAGTGACTTCGCCTGAGCCGGTAAGCAGCGCGTAATTTTTGCTTTTGTAGCAAAACATTGCCGGATAAGTTTCATCGAGTTCAACTTCTATTCCGTCAGGTAGTTCTTGCTGTATCCGTTTTTCGAATCCGGCAGTATCGGAAACGCCTGGCGGCGGCTGGAAATAAATGCCGTCAGTATCCATTTCAATGACGTGGGAGTCCGAATTTTTGAGAAAATTCATCATCATAGTCAAAATTTCCCGTCCGCGCGCGGTGACTTTTTCGGCCATGGCGAAGTCGTTGAAGCTACCCTGGGAAAATCCGAGATAACCGTAAAATGAATTAATCAGAATTTTGAATGTGGTTTGAAGCGCATTCAGGTGATTGCGTTCAGCGGCAGTCGCGGCGCGGCGTTCGGCATCTTTGGTTTCGAGCCGGAAATGGCGTAATTCGCGGAGCATGCGGGGGAATGCGCCGAGTGCGTCGCGGGACGGTGTGAGTTGTCCGGCCAGAATAATTGAGGGATAAAGAGAACGGACGTCGCAATGCCATACATTGTCAAAAACACCACCGGAAAAAGCGTGAGTGAGTCCCCCGATGAAACTCCGTGCCGGTTCGCTTTTGGGGATGCTTTGGAGGGAATTGAAATATTCGGCAATAAGCATGGCTTCGATGCAGGTGGCGTTCCCCCGGACGACGCAGTCCTGGAATTTCATCGGAATCAGTTGCGCCTGATAGAAATAGCTGGGCAGCATTATTTCAGAAAGCGCGCGGGTTTCAATGACATCGTCAGCGGCATAACGCAACAGTGAGTCGCGTTCTTCAGCCCAGGCGCGGCAGATATCGCGGTGGTCGATATAGGTGCGGTCGGGAGCGGCGACACCGAAATGTCTGGCGACATACTTCAGTCCATAACTGTCGAGATTGCGATGGCTGATGTCGTAGAAAATGGTCAGATGCAGCGTATCGACGATGTGCCTGCCGAATATATCGTAACGCGGATAATTGATGGTGCGTTCGGCGGCGCTGAAGCGTGAATTGCGTTTTTTTATCGTTGAACCGTCGCGTCCCAGTGCAAGCGCGACTTTGTGACGTTTCGCTCTGGTTTCAATAAACGGCAGGTCAAAACGGAAAACATTGTGTCCTTCAAGCACATCCGGGTCGTATTTCTGAACGGTGCTGACGAATTCTTCCAGCAGTTCTTTTTCGGTCATATTCTGTTGCGAAATCACCTTGGTTTCACCGTTACCGAAAGCCATGGAGATAATGACAATTTCATCGCCGGCCCGTTCAGGATTGGAAAATTCAAATCCGGGCTCGACAATCGTTTCAATGTCAAACTGCATTCTGCGCAAATCCTGAAAATCTATTCCCCTGAACAGTCTGATTTGGGAATTGATCAACGCCTGTTGAAAGACATCGCCGGGACTGCGGAACGGAGCGCCGGGCGCGTTTAAGGACTGTCCGGTAATCTCTTTAAGGAATTTAAGGGTTTTAGCGTGTTCAGTCGCTGAATTGAAGATGGCGGCAACGCGAAAAGCGGCATTGCCGTTCAAAGTGACGAATTCACATTCCGGATTAAAACCGTCCAGCAGTCCGCGATTTTCAAGCAAAATAAATGGCTGGAATGGAATTTCTTCGCGGATTCGCTCCTGCCCCTTGGCAATATATAAAACCGATTTATCATCCTGCGGTTCAATTGCGACAACATGATCACGTTTTGAACAGACAATTTTCTCTAATTCCATATCAGCCACCTGAGCAGTTAAATTTATGTTGTGAAATTCGCGCGCGCATTATGCGCGCGCGAATTTAAAGACACACGGATTGATGAGTCATTCCGGATGTTCAGTGAAACGATAGCCGACACCGCGTACCGTTTCAATCAGATCGGCATGGTCGCCGAGTTTTTTGCGCAATCCGACAATCTGCACGTCAATAGCGCGTTCGGTTACCGGATAATCATCGCCCTTGATCCGGTTTACAATCTGATTGCGGGAAAAAATTCTTCCGGGGCTTCGCGCCAGCAGCAGTAGGACTTCAAATTCGGAAAAAGTCATAGTAACCGGAGTTCCGTCAATATGAACCTGCCGCCGGTCAATATCGATGGTTAGAGCGCCGCGTGATATCGTGGAGTCCTGCCCGTTAAAAAGTGCTGCGGCTTCGGCGCGTCTCAGCACGGATTTGATTCTGGCAATCAAAACTTTGAGGCTGAAAGGTTTGACGACATAATCGTCGGCACCGGCCTCCAACCCTGCTACAATATCGCTTTCGCTGCTTTTGGCGGTAATCATGATCACCGGAATTGCCGACAGTGTATCGTCGGACTTCAGGCGGCGGCAGAGTGAAATTCCGTCCAGCCCCGGCAACATCAAATCAAGCAATATGATATTCGGTTTCAGTTCTTTGGTCATTTTAAACCCGGTCAGACCGTCTTCTGCGGAAAAAACACCCAGAAAACCGGCTTTACGCAGGTTGTACTGGATTACCGCCTGAATGTCTTCATCATCTTCGATAATAAGAACTTTTTTATTAATCATCGGTAAATTTCCCTTAAATATGTTTACGTTTCACAATAGTCCGGCAACGGGTTTTTTCAATACGTTACTGCGGTTGCCAAAGTTCAGATTGTGTTAGAATTGGTTTTCTTAATAAAAAAGTAGCGAGAAGATTTTGATATCGGATTTGTTTGCAGTTATCTCTGCGTTTATATTATGCGCTGTTCGAATCTGGAGAAAGAACCAACCATGAGAACAGAAAGTTACGGATTTTACAGCACGCCCGAGATCCACAGTCCGATCCACCTTTGCGGATTATTAACCTTAAATTCAGTGTTCACGCAGCCATAAGGCTGTTTGTCAAAATACCCACCACAAATCGAGGAGAGACCCATGAAAAGAATGATGTTGATGTCGATGCTGGCAGCCGGGAGTTTTATGTTCAGTACTGTCGGAATCGCAGCCGAGAGATGTTGCAGCTCTGCCGCAGATAACCTTGAGACAGATAGTGTAAAAATGGTTGAAGCTGTGAGCGCTGAACAAGAAAACATCGCGGTAGAGGTTGACGCCAATGACGCCGCTCAACCCAAAAAAGTTATTGTTCCGGAGCCGTCAAAGGACTCTGATTCTGTAGTCCAGTTCGGTATCTGGTTTAATTTCCCCGGTTATACCAAAAGGAATGACGTTAACGGTTTCAGGCTTGGTCTGCCTTTTTCGGGGACGTCGGCGGTCAGCGGTTTTGACTTATCGCTTTTGGGATCGCACATCAGAAACCTCGATGGTCTTCAGATGAGCAGTCTTTATTCCGGCACATCCGGGAAAAGCGATGGCGTTCAGTTATCGCTCGGCGCATGCTTGAACAACGAAGTTTTTAACGGAGTTCAGGTTTCACTTTTCAACAAAGGGGTGGTCCATCGCGGCTGGCAGGTCGGGCTGGTAAATCTGGATGAACAGGCGGACGGAGTTCAGTTCAGTCTGGTCAATGTCGTAGATGTACTCAAAGGTTTTCATGCCGGAATTGTCAATGTCGCTAACCGCAGCATGGGCCCGCAAATCGGCATTTTTAATTATGCCGGCCGGGGTAGTTTCCAGCTTGGGTTGTTCAACGTCAACACCACCTCAAGAATGCCTTTCATGCTGTTGTTTAATTTCAGCAAATAAACCGGTAGTCCCAGCAATATAAAGTTGAGGCATGGAATTCAGCGGTAATTGAGACCGATTTCCGGCAGATGGAGTTTGAATCCAAGATTGCGCAATTCACGCTGAAGCGCTTCGACTTCCAGTTCGTAAGGTTCGATGCCCGCGTCAATAGACAGCGCGGCTGCCAAGCCCGCAACCTGACCGGTCATGGCCGCAACTGGAATTACCCTGGTGATTTCCCAGGCATCACCGGCAGCGGCAGTACAGCGACCGGCCGCCAGCAGTCCGCCGATCGGTTTTGACGGAATCAGAGTACGGTACGGAATTTCCCACACCGGTCCCGACTCGCGCCAATCGGCAGCCATGCCGATGGAATCCTCAAAATGCCGGTTGTCTTCGCCGGCTTTCAATACATATGACCCGTCAATGCAGTAGATCTTGCGAAAATGCGGCATCGCCGCCAGCGTCAGCGGGTAACGTGAATAGCGGTCTGCCTGTCCGGAATCGTAATTTTTCTGAAGGCTTTCGCGCAGTTTGGCGCGACCATCGAGAACGCTTTTGCTCACGGTTTTTCCGCTGTAGTCGGAATAAAGAATTGAGTCTTTGCTGTCTTCCGGTTCGAGATGTCCCCAGAAAAAACGGCTGATCCTTTCGCCGAAGCCGATATCCCGGTTATGGGTGCGATTATACTCAAGCGCCCAGATGCTTTGGCAGTTATCGTTACGCAATATCTCGCAACCTGCGCGTCGGGCCACCGCACATTCGCCGCTGCTGTCAATGAAACATTCTGCTTCAACCAGACCGCGGCCGCTGGCGTTTTCCACGATTACCCCGGTAATTTTACGTTTATCGTTTTGAGTGACGCCGCAGACCAGCGTATCGTACCAGATGTCGACACCGTTTTCACCGAGAATTTCGTCCATGGCAATGATAAATGAGGCCGGGGAAAAAACGGTATAGCGTTTGTTTTCGTCATTGTCGATATTTTCATGCCATGATGGCGGAATTTCGCCCGGCCCGTATTTTATGCTCAGCCTTAATAATTCTTCACTCAACCCGAAAGTAACCCGTTTCCCTTTGCCATCGCAAAGCGGCAGATAAACATAAATCAGCCCGGTAGTGGCGAGACCTCCGGGCATTACTGTTTTTTCCAGCAATGCCGTTTTCTTGCCGCAACGCGCAGCCTGCAACGCCGCCGCCACTCCGGCGATTCCTCCACCGACCACCACCACATCATATTTTTTAGTAAAATCCATAGTTATATTTCCTTATGCGGTTTGCGTTTCATTTTTTATTCTGAAATTCTCAAGTTCGACAAATGATAGCTCAGGAACTTTTTTCAGCATAAGCTTCCAATCGCTATCAGAAATATTTTTTCCTGCCCAGGTCAGAACTCCAAAAAATTGCCGATCATAAAATAACGGAATTCCGATTCTTTCACGCTTTTCCCATGGCAGTATCGCATAGCCGTTTTTCCGGCAGATCGCGATTGAGTCTTCAACCTTAAAATCTCCCCACATTTCAGCATCATTTTCCGCGAACTGGTTGCAGCTCAAAAGCTCCTGCGCTTGTTTTTTCGGTAAAAACGCGGCATGAGCCACTCCGGAAACCGTCTGATAAATTTTGAATATCGAATCGCAATCACGCACGTGACTGCCGGTTTCCTCAATGAAGAACACCCCCAAAATACGTCCCGCGCTGTATTGGGAAAAGGTCAGAATGCTGTTCGGATAATGTTCGTTGATGAGAAGCATTTTTTGTCTGATCGCATCTCGAAGCGCATTGTTCAGACGCTGATGGTGAAGCACGGTTGAACCGACGCCAAGTTTTAGAACGCCGTCCTCGGTACGTTCCAGGAGCTGAACACTGATTAATGACTGGACAAGATTGTAAACGGTAGGATATTTCAAATTCAAAGCTTTACACAAATCGGCAATTTTAGCTCCGGCGGAACAGCTTCCGACATGATTTAAAATATCCATGCATTTACTTAATGATTGAATCATATGTTTATTTTATCCTGCTACGTTTTTATCATTGATAAATAATTAATTTATTAAAAATATAAAATAATTTCATTTTTAATAAAGTCAAGCCATGACAGATTCAGAAAAACGCAGAAATAATATCCCAAGAGGAGCTCCGATCCAAAACACCATAATGCAAAAATATGGGTTTCTAAACTTTGCGCGCGCATTATGCGCGCGCGAAGTTTAAGCTGGGTAAAAATTACGCAGGAGAGAAAAAATGAACGCTGAAAAATCAATGGGCTTTTTTCAAAGCAAGCATAACGCTGCCGGGCGGCAGGACACCGCCGTTCAGTCGTTGCTCCGGCCGCCGAAAATCCCGGAGCGCCAGAGGTAATAAAGCAACGTCAGAATGGCACTGACCGCAGCCGCGACGTAAGTCATGAAAGCGGCATTCAAGACGGCTCCGGCATCTTCGGCTTCGCGTGATGATACTATTCCCGCCGAAACCATCAGTCTTTTGGCGCGGGCACTGGCATTGTATTCGACCGGCAATGTGACAATTGAAAAGAGCACCGCCGCACTGAAAACCAACGCGCCGAACAGAATGAAATTCGGCGAATTGAAGAGAAATCCAATCAGGATGAAGACATACGACAGCGGCGACGAAATTCCCGCCAATGGAACTAAGGCGCTTCTCATGCCCAGCGGCGCGTAATTTTCCGCGTGCTGAATGGCGTGACCGGCTTCGTGGCAGGCGACACCGATTGACGACAGACTGCGCCCATTGTAAACCGCTGATGAAAGCCGTAACATCTTCGCGGACGGATCATAATGATCGCTCAGAAAACCGTCCGCCATTTCAATTCCGACATCATGGATTCCGGCATCGCGGAGCAATCGCGCCGCCGCCTCGGCGCCACTGACGCCGGTCGAAGACATGACTTTGGAATACTTCGCGAAAGTCGTTTTGGTCGTAAATGACGCATACAGCGCAAACAGCAGTCCGGGCAACGCAAACAATAGATACATCGGGTCGAAAAACATTTTTCCTCCTGGGTTTTTAATCGGCTGGATCATTTATCAAATTCAGGGGCAGAATATAGCGCAATGTCAGTTTTTCTCAACCCTGCAACCGCAGAAATTTTTTACAGGGTTCTCAACGTGAGTATTTCCCCGAGCAATAAAAAAGTCACGTCGAGGATGAAATTGACCAACGTCGGGAACAGGTAGATTATAGTTTGTAATGGAAAAGTCTCTTTTTTTATTTTATATCTCATCATTTTGGGATTCTGAAATGTGAGTTATTAAATTCGATTATTGAAGAAACATTAAAATGCATGTATAGTCAAAAGTATTAATTGACACATAGTCGTAAGACTCAATAGCTTGTAGGCATGATATTATGAACAATATCTATCAGGTGTTAAAAAAATGATTTCGTATGCGCGCCCGAACCAAACATTGATTAACCATCTAACTGGTGTGGCGGCTAGGGCAGAGTCTTTTGCCGGTGAATTCAAAAATGCCGATTGGGGGCGCTGGCTGGGTATGCTTCATGATTTGGGAAAGTATAATCCGGACTGGCAGCAGTATCTTGCACACAACTGTGATTTTGATATAGGCGAAAACGCGGAAGATATAGGGAATTTACATCCAAACCATAGCGCGGCTGGAGCAATTTATGCAACTGAAAAAGCGAAAAAAGTT
>JAAYPP010000204.1 GCA_012519765.1 Lentisphaerota bacterium | reverse complement strand
CTTTCAGCAGAGATTATCGCGAAAATTCACGATTACGCCTATGCACTGGCGCGTGAATTGCGGGTCTGCGGGCTGATGAATATTCAGTTTGCGGTTCAAGACGGAGAAATCTACATAATCGAAGTCAATCCTCGGGCTTCGCGGACTGTGCCTTTCGTCAGCAAGGCAATCGGTGTTCCTCTCGCGCAACTGGCAGCCCGCTGTATGGCTGGAGAAACTCTCGAAAATCTTGGTTTTACCAATGAAATAACCCCTCCTTACACTGTGGTTAAAGAAGCGGTATTCCCGTTTATCAAATTCCCCGGATCAGATATTGTGCTCAGTCCGGAAATGAAATCAACCGGTGAAGTAATGGGCATAGACTGTGGTCATGGTATGGCATACCTGAAATCACAGCTTGCTGCCGGTAACGCGCTACCTTCCGGAGGCAATATTTTCCTTTCGCTTAGAGATGAAGATAAAGAACCGGCGATTGAGCTGGCGCGGGAACTTTGCCGGGCCGGATTCGGGATTTATGCGACGCGCGGAACTTCAACCATGCTTTACAATGCCGGTATTTCTGCGCAAGCAGTTTTCCATATAACGCGCGGTCGTCCGAATATCCTGGACCTGGTTGCCGAAAAGAAAATCCAATGGATTGTCAATACCGCGGAAAGCGGAGCAGAAGCGATGGTTGATGAACTCCAGATGCGTTCGCAGGCGGTCATTAACGGCATTCCTATTACGACGACACTGGCCGGTATGGCTGCGGCGGTAGAAGGTATCCTGGACAAATTGGATTTCGGGCGACTGGAGGTATGCAGCCTTCAGGAATATCACCGCCATCTGGTCAAATAATAAATTACGAATATTGCTCATCATCTTAAGTTGATTTTGCTGTCTGGCAAGTATAGATTCATATTACCAGGAGCAAATATATGGGTGATAATTTTTTAGTCAGAGGCGAAGGATTTTACAATTTGAGAGATTTAGGCGAGTATGCCGGAAGTTGCGGCAGAAAAATCCGGCGCGGCAGATTATTTCGCGGTGATGATCTTCATCACGCCACGGACAGTGATTTACAGCGGCTGGCACAGATTCCATTGCATACGATTATTGATTTTCGGGATGAACAGGAGAAAATCATGGCTCCCGACCGGTTGCCCGACAATGTCCGTAATTATCATGGTATCGAGGTCAAGGTTGGAAATATTCTGGATATTATGAATGTGGAGGATGGCGACGCTTCCAAGCTGATGGTTGATGTCAATATCAGCTTATCCAGGGACTTTCAGAAAGAATACCGGGAATTTTTCCGGATTGCTGCTGACGACACCACCGGAACCCTTTTTTTTCACTGTTCTGCAGGAAAAGACCGTACCGGCTTTGCCGCCGCATTGCTACTCTCGGCTTTGGGCGTGGAGTGGGAGGTCATTATGGCGGACTATCGGCGTTCATCACATTACATTCGCCCGAAATACGAAGCATTTATTGAGCGCAATCCGATTCTGGCGCCATTTCTTGAAAGTCATCCCAAGTATCTTGAAGCGGCGTTTGAAACTATCAATTATGAGTTCGGCGGAATCGATAACTATCTTGTATCCTACCTTGACGCGGATGTGGAAAAACTTCGTTATCTTTATCTTGAACAAATCTGAAGGAAAGAAAATCAGTCGTTTTCAGGTTCGCAGCTATGCAAAATCAGTTGACGAAATTTTTCAAAACCATCGGCTTCAGTGAAAGTGCCGATGATTTTTCCGCGTTCAAAAAGAACCACTTTTTCTTTGCCGCCGGCAATTCCGAGGTCTGCGTCTCTAGCTTCGCCGGGACCATTGACGACGCAACCCATTACGGCAATTTTTTTCAGTTTAACCCTTTTTCCCGCGCTCTTTATTTCGGCAATTAACTGCTCAACGCGTTCAGCCAGCTCAATCAGATTGATCGCAGTGCGCCCACAGGTAGGACAAGAGATAATTTCCGGTTCAGCGCTTCTTAACCCGGCAGCATTAAGAATCTGCAATGCCGGAGCGATTTCTTCGCGCGGGTGCGCGGTCAGGCTTACTCTGATGGTATCGCCCAATCCCCGAAGCAGTAATGCACCGATACCGACTGCCGATTTGACAATTCCATTTCGCGGCGTTCCCGACTCGGTCACTCCGATATGAAGCGGATAGTCGCAATGTCGGGCAAATTCCTCGTAAGCGGCGACTGTCGCGGTCACCTCAGAAGCTTTCAGCGATACTTTGATATTATGAAAGCCGAATTTTTCCAGCATACGACATTGCTCCAATGCTGATTTTACCAGTGCTGAAGCCAACGGCAGTGACCGAAATTTATCCGGCAGACTCCCGGAGTTGGCACCTACCCGTATCGGGATGTCCGCGTTTCCGGCATGCTCCGCAACCATTCGAACTCGTTCGGAATCTCCGATATTGCCTGGATTAATACGAATTCCGTGAATTCCGGCGCGAATGGCGACCAGTGCCAAACGGTAATCAAAGTGAATATCGGCAATTACCGGAATCGGACTGCCGGCAATAATTTGCGGCAAAGCTTGAACCGCAGCTTCGTCCGGAACCGCGACCCGGATTATATCGCAACCCAAAGCCGCCAGTTCTCTGATCTGAGCTAACGTTGCCGCCGCATCGGCAGTAACCGTGTTAGTCATTGATTGGATACTGACAGGGGCACCACCGCCCACTTGAATATTATTTATCTTGATCGGGCGAGTTTGATTCCGCAGAAACATTGGCGTCTTCCAGTTTCAGTTTTGAATAATCAGTCGGTTCTGTTTTCGTCGGCAGCATACGTTGAATGTCCATCAACGTTACAAATACCATCAGACCGACCAACAAAGTGACGAAACAGTAGCTGATATAACGGATAACCACTTCAGGTATTTTCCTGCGGAAAATAATCTCCAGCAACGCTAATGTGGTATGTCCACCATCCAGTACCGGCAACGGCAGAATATTAAAAATCGCTAACGCAAATGAAATTATTACCACAAAATAAATTCCATACATAAATGAGCCGCGATAAACCGAAACAAACAGCACTCGCCCCATTCCCAGTGGACCGCTCAAGTTGCGGAAACCTATGGTACTACCGCTTTCGGTAAGCCCGATTTTTTTTGCCAACCCAAAGAAAATACCTCTTAATGACTTATAACTTAAGTCAATAGTATAAGCAAATTGCTGAAATGGACTCGGATAATTGTAAATCGCGGTTTCCGCTCCGATGGTATAGTGTTTCATTTCACGCGGAGTCATGGTTATTGATAAAGCTTTACCGTCACGCATAAGGTCAAGTTTCAGCGGTGCGCCTTTACTGTTTTGAATGAGTTCAGTCAGTTCGTTCGGGCCTTTTATACTTGTTCCATTGATTTTAACGACCCGATCGCCTGCTTTTAACCCCGCCTCCGCGGCCGGCATACCGGGAACCGTATCCACAATCTCAAACGGAACTTTATCTCTCGAATAGACAAAACCGCATTTATAGTCGGGCTCCATGTCCGGCACCTGATAGACTTCCGGCTGAATACCCTTGATCAAGACAATCTCTTCGCCTCGCTTCACTTTTAAATCAAACGGTTTTCCAGAAAGCAGGTCAATTTGATTCTGGAAATCTTCAAGACTGAACGCCGGTTCAGAATTGAGTTCCAATACAATATCACCGCGTTCAACGCCTGCTCTGGCAGCAGGAGAGTCTTTTTCGGGAAAAAGGGTAATCGGAATCTGCGGGATAAAAAAAGGATACGCAATTTTTTCTCGACGAAGTTCCGGATTGGCAAACGGGCTTCCGGCATGCGGCGTGTAGCTTATGCTTTGTTTGACGCTTCCGCGTTCAATCTCAAGAGTAATATTGCCGACCGCAAGCATGGTGGACTGGATAAATTCATTCCAAGTCCAATTGAAGGTTTTACCGTTTAATTTGTAAATTTTGTCGCCGGAGCGCAGTCCGGCAGCATATTCCGGACCAGATGTGTCAATGCGGCTTACTGTTACCGACTTCATTTTCGGCGAATCTTGCGGCACTCCAAACCACCAGACTAGACATCCCAGCGACAGCCCGAACAGGACATTGAACAAGGGGCCGGCAACAGCGGTGCAAATGCGGTCAAATGGTTTGGCCTGCGGCAATTCGTTGCCGTTTTCGTCTGTCGGAATACCGCTACTGTCAACTTGCGGCAATTCGACATAACCACCGAACGGCAGATAGCCGAGCCGATATTCAACGCCGTTGATTTTCTTCGACCAGAATTTCCGGAATCCCAGCGAAAACGCAATTATATGCAATCCACGCCATTTTGCAGCCAGGAAATGGCCAAGTTCGTGTATAAAAATACAGAATCCGAAAAAAAAGATCAAAAACAGCAAAGCACCGATAATCCTTAAAATATCCATCAATCAATCTCCATTTATCTTATTATTGTTGTTGTTATATATAGCTTTAGCTTTGCTACGTGCCCAAGCATCAGCGGTTTCAATTTGCGCCAACGAAGGCGAGTCGGTAACTGAATGCTCCTTCATTACATCGCGGATCAGCCTGCAAATATCAGGAAAACGGATACTGCCGTCGCGAAACAGCATGACTGCTTCTTCATTGGCGGCATTCATTACCGCCGGCATGGTGCCTCCGTATTGCAGTGCCTGATAAGCCAATGCCAGTGCAGGATAACGTTCAGGGCAAGGCTTGAAAAATTCAAGCCCTTCATTATTAGTTAGATCAAGACGCTTCAGCCCTCCACAACAGCGCTCCGGCCAGGTTAAGGCATATTGAATCGGCAATCGCATATCAGGTTCTGAAAGCTGAGCCATAACGCAGCCGTCTTTGAACTCAACCAATGAATGAATAATCGCCTGTGGGTGAATCAATACATCAATAGATTCGGACGGAATTCCAAACAAAAAATGTGCTTCAATAACTTCCAGCGCTTTGTTCATCATCGTCGCCGAATCAATAGTGACTTTGGGGCCCATTGACCAGGCAGGGTGCTGAAGCGCCTGTTCAACAGTGGCATTTTTAAGTTCTTCCAACGGGGTGTTGCGAAATGCACCGCCGCTGGCGGTCAAAATCAGTCGGCGCGTTTCGGATAAGTCATTGGCGGCATTTAGACATTGAAATATCGCACTGTGCTCACTATCAACCGGAATAATTTTACCGCCACCGCGTTTTGCTGCCGCCATAACCAATTTTCCGGCCATTACCAACACTTCTTTGCTGGCCAGCGCAACCGTTTTTCCCGACTCCAGCGCCCGCAACACCGGTAATAAACCGGCAGTACCGACGATAGCGCAAAGCACGATATCCGTTTCCGGTGCTCCGGCGATTTCGGCCAATGCTGCGCCTCCGGATGAAACACTGCATTCCGGTGCGTAATCACGCACGGTATTCATCATTTCAGAATCAGCGATTACCGCATGTCGACAGCCGAATTCAGCCGCCTGCTTACCGAGTTTTTCGGCACTGGTTGAAGCCGCCAGTCCGAAAACCTCGAAACGTTCCGGCAATGCGCGGATAACCGCCATCGCGCTTTCACCGATTGAGCCGGTGGAGCCAAGAATAACCACTCTTTTCTTCATAAATTCACTTTACTGGTTTACCTTGAGCTGATTCCAACATTATGGTCACCGGCCCGTCATTTTGTATATCAACCAACATTTTGGCCCCGAATTCACCGGTGACCGTATTAATACCGTTTTGCTTAAATTTTTCGATGAATTTTTCGTAAAGCGGAATTGCGTGTTCAGGAGAAGCGGCAGCATCAAATCCGGGGCGGCGCCCTTTTACGCAGTTACCGTAAAGAGTAAACTGCGATACAATCAGCACGTCGCCACCCACATCGCGAAGCGCCAAATTCATCTTTCCGCCATCATCCTCAAATACCCGCAAATTAATAGTTTTCTCCACGAGATAATCAACATCGCCGATACTATCAGTATGAGTTATTCCAAGCAGAATAACTAATCCTTGTTCGATGCTGAGTTTTTCAAGGCCGTTAATGGTCACTGACCCGGCTCTGACCCGCTGAATTAATACCCGCATCGCTCAGTCCTTGATCAGCTTCAGAAATTCATTGCGGGTGCTGGCTTCCTTGCGGAAACTGCCGAGCATAGCTGAAGTGGTCATCACCGAATTCTGCTTTTCTACTCCACGCATCAGCATGCACATGTGTTGTGCTTCCATTACTACTCCCACACCTTCACAGTCGAGCACATCCATAATACTCTGAGCAGTCTGGTGAGTAAGTCGTTCCTGAATCTGAAGTCTACGGGCAAACATATCGACCAGTCGAGCCAACTTACTGACGCCGAGAATCTTGCCATTCGGAATGTAACCGATATGACATTTTCCGAAAAATGGAAGCATGTGATGCTCGCACATGCTGTAAAATTCAATATTTTTGACGATAATCATATCATCGGAAACGGCGGTAAATATCGCACCGTTTATGACATCTTGAATATTCTGCTGATAACCGCGAGTCAGATATTTTAGACTTTCCGCTACCCGTTGTGGTGTGTCAATCAACCCTTCCCGGGTTACATCTTCACCGATTTCAACTAGAATTTTTCTGACGGCTTCTTCCATAAAAGCGAATGAATCCTTAAATTTAGAATGTAAAAAATTAAATAAAATATACTACTCCAACCGTTCTTATACAATAAAATATGGATTGAAACAACTTGTGGTGCAAATCGACTTGAAATTGAACCATAACCGAATAAGATTATAAAGCAATTTAGATTATGGTCAACATTAGCAAGAAAAGTTGCTTTATATTTAACTAAGGATGGTATGGGTTATGATAAAAAAAGAAATGCGCGAATTAATTGATTCCATTAATCAAGCCGATGACATCAGCGCCGAACGCAAAGTTGAATTAAATAAGATACTGAATGCGCTAATGACGGAAGAAAATGCCGAATTAAAAAAATCAGTACCAAAATTCAATGGACTGATTCATGAATTTGAAGCCAGCCATCCTGATATTGCCGCTATCATCAACCGTATCAGCATGATGCTGTCCAGCATTGGTGTCTAATCTTAATTATTGAGCGCTTTCACGGATATATATTCGAGATAGCGCCCAGCTTCTGATGCAAATCGGTCATGAGCCTTAAATTCATGATACTTTAATTGTGATTCCCAAAGTTTTCTGGCTTCCGCCCAGTTGTTCTGTTGTTCCAAAATATATGATTTATGGCGGATATCGCGCAAGGCGTTTTCCACTGCGATATCTTGGTCATATCGTTTTTTTTCGGCGATTTTCTGGTTCAGAATTAGTTTGGCCTCAACTACTGCTGTGCGAAACTTTTCCGGCATTTCCGGCGGCAGCTCGTCTAAAATTTTCAGCGCTTCCTGGCAATCTTCTTTGCTGATTGTTTTTACTGTTTTCAGCAGGTTTGCCGCCTTTAATTCAATATTTTTGCGTGCAACTTCAATATGACTGTAAAAGATCAGCCCGCCAAAGGCGACCAACGCAACCAGCAACGCTACTAGATTTCGTTTCATTCCCGGCAGCCGCATTATTGTTGCGAAACGTGAATCTGGAGATATTTTTCTCAGTGCGGAATCAATGTCTGCAATCATTCTGTTCCAGCTTTTGTAACGGCACTCCGATTTTTTTCCCATTGCCTTTCGGATTATTTTTACCGTATGTTCGGAAATGTCCGAACGGAGGTTTCGCGGATCCGGTACCGGTTGCTGGAGATGACCATTTTTAATGTCTTCAGTGGAGCCGTCATAGGGGAAACTCTTGGTTAACAACTGATATAAGGTTACTCCAAGTGAATAAATATCAGCACGAAAATCTATCGCCGCCCCGGCAAATTGTTCGGGTGCCGAAAATTGTGCGGTTCCGATACCGCCACAATTATATTCGTCATTATGTTTTTGTGCCAATGACAAACCAAAGTCCAGCAGATGGACCGCGCCGTCAGAGGTGATCATAATGTTTTCAGGCTTTATATCGCGATGAATAACTTGATAGTTTTTAAAAACATCACGCAGGATAACCGCAGTTTCACGAATGATTCGCAATGCGACTTTTTCGCTGACCGCGTCGCCGTCAATCAAAGAGGTCAGGTCATACCCGTCAATAAAGTCCATCGCAAAAAAACAGACATCATCCTGAACCCCGGCATCCAAAGCGCGCACAATTCCGGGATGTTTGATCGCGCCGAGCAGATTAATCTCTTTGAGAAACAATTCAATATGGTGACGGTTATTGGCGAGCGACGGCAAAAGCAGTTTCAATGCCACGTATTCGCCGGATTTGTGTTCGGCCAGATAAACTTCACCCATGCCACCGATTCCCAAATGGCGAATCAGACGGTATGGTCCAAGTTTTTTCAAATGACTGAAATTATACTTTTCACTGGTTTCTTCCGCCATTGACTTTCTCCATAAGATAGCCGAAATATCGAACTCCAACCTTCCCATGAATCAGTAACAAATTGGAGTGTAAATATTGTTAACGCACTTTTTGGCAAAAATTATAGTAATTTCGCTGATTCAGTCGCATCACACCCGCCTGTACTTAATTTCTCACAGATTCAGGATCTCTTAATAATATATTGCCCAGTCAGCGCAAATGTGTCTCAAATTACTAAAATTTTCAAAAAAAAACGCATTTTAATGCAAATTTATCCGTTTTTCACTTGCATTCGATAACAAAACTTGCTAAACTATAAATTATCGAAAGCTAATGTCGAAATGTTAGTAGACATTGGAATTAGTAAAAAAACTCTAATAAATAGGAGAGAAAAATGAAAAAAGGGTTCACACTCATCGAACTCCTCGTTGTAATCGCGATCATCGCGATTCTCGCCGGCATGCTCCT
>JAAYPP010000203.1 GCA_012519765.1 Lentisphaerota bacterium | reverse complement strand
TTCGATTTGAGTGGAATCAAGCACATCAAACTTACCGTAGCCGCTGGCAGTCTTAGCACCAACACCATAATTCATAAGACATTTTTCTATCAGCAATTCCGTTGACTCCAACAAAGCAGTGTTGTTTCCGTTACGGTTATATGCGATAGGAACATACCAGAAGTTTCCAGCAGCCACAGTTAAGAAACGAACAGGATTGATAAATTTCATGTCATGTGGCGTGATAATATCAATTTCCAGTTCCGGCACGGTTAACGGAAAAATGCCATAGAAATCAATTTTTCCCTGTTCGGCATCACCTTCGTTAGCGCCGAACATATCCACCAACTGATTTTTTAATTCTGTTCTGTTGGTCGAAAACCCTTGCAGGTTTTCTGCAAACGCGGCATCGCCGTTAGCATCCCATAAGGCCCAGTTGGCGACAACGCCTTTGAGTGCGGAACCCGGTACGCATGGCAGACCGCTGATGCGTTCGAATGAGAACCCGACATTTTCCAACACCTGCGAATGCCCCATGTTCACCAGCAGTCGGGAGGTGTTTTCAAAGAATAACAGCTTCATGTTTCCGTGCTTAGCCAGATTGTCAAAAAAAAGATATTTTTGGACAAGCATCTTACTCAGATAATCCCTGGAATTATCGCGGTTATAATATTTGATGACATTTTTCAGAATAGACTCGACTTTATCGTTTCTGGAATATCCCGAAAACTTGTCGAAAAACAAACTCCACGAATCAAAGGAATATGAATTGTCGCGAAATGCCTGTTCTACGCGACTGTGCATAACAGGCAAAATTTTCCCTCCGCCTCCACGATCTTTTTCGCCGGATCGTTGGTTTTTGTAAAGTTTAGTCACGATGCAAACCTCCGAAAATAGTTCAGAAACGCCAGAACTTCAGCATTGATCCGGCGGAATTGTTCGGGCGAACATTGGGTAAGAAAATTTACAAATTCAACAATATCATCGGAATCGTCGAAAGACGAAACCGATAACTGTTTTCCTATCGTTTTATATTCCTTTTCAAGTTCAATGAGATATTTTATAACGATTTTTGCCATTGAATGTTCGGCTGGATTTTGAGGTCCAACATCTCCCTTGCGCTTATCAATTTTTCTTTCAGCGGAATAAGCCAATGTACCAAGCAATCCATTGTTTTGAATCATAGTGGGATAATTTTTTACTTTTTTCCCTTCATCCGATCCTTTCTTTGCATTATTTTTTTCTCTGAGTGCCACCGCAACTCGAATCTGATCTAAAGTTTTCTTGTTTTCCATGATTATTCTCCTCCGTTTAAGAGCGTCAGTTTGACTTCGCAAAGTCCCTGTCCGATGGTTTCGTTACCGCCAAGTTGAATACACGCTTTGTTATTGGGAAAAAGCGATCCAAACGTTTCGCACGCATTTTCTGTTCCCGGCTTGCGCTCACCAAGATACTGGCATACGGAATAGTAAACACTTTCAGACGGAGCGTTCTCTTGATTGAAGAGATTCCTATTAATTCTTGTTTTGGGATTAATCTCGATCCTGGCGACAATTTCGGTTGTGGTTGTTACAAAGTGTTGGAAATTTTCATCATTGGTTATAACGAGACGATCCGCGAGCTCACCTTTCCAGACCGGATCATCGCTGATGTCCGCGATTACGGCAATAATTTTTTCAATATCTGCTTTAACCGCTTGATATTCAGCCGCAGAATATATCGTCAACGGATATTCTTCCAGCACAACCGTTCCCTTTGAAGCCACCTTGTCAGATGCAAAGCATTTGTCGCAATCAACTTTTGGCACATTAATTTTTTTTCCGGTATCGCGAGCAAAGCGTTGCAACGCCAGCGGACAAGTAATCCAGGCAAAGCATCCTTTCAAAGATCTGACAGGAAAAGCCAGTAGCTTTGCCTCGCCGAAGAACATGGCGCCGCCGTAAGAGATTTTCCCCTTGTCATCTTTATAGTCGTCATCCCGATTGCCGAATAGAACGTTTACATCAGAGTTTTTCTCTCCATTCAAGTCAACAGCTCTCTGTCTCAAAACCCCCTTTAGTGTGGATGCCGGGATAACCGGATAGTTGGTGATACGTTCACGGATAATCGGCAAATCGACAATATCAACCGAGGTGCCGGAACCGATGTGAAGTGGACTGCGAGTGTAAATTCCCATTAGATAAGTCTTGTTTTGTTGCATTTTGTGTTGCTCCTATATTTTAATGTTATTGATGAATTTGGTTACTTCTTCAAATTCACTTTTGGAAAGATATTTCTGTACGATATCGAGTTTTCTGACATTATGGTTCTGCACTAGAAACTTAATGTCATACTCATAATCGGTAACTTTTTTCCAGTTGCCGTTGAGTGAATGTTGAACCCAGCCGTAAGCCTTCAGTTCCAGCAATGACTGCGCCGAGGCGATCTGGCGATCTTTTTCGATGTCATAGATTTCTTTGAAGAATTTACTGCCGTTGGCGTTGCAGTAGTCTTCTCCATTCTTGCGGATGAACATCTCACTGGTGGACTTGTCATCCACCAGATAATCGATGTCCAACGTGTTTCTGGCCGATCCCAGCGCGACCAGCGCCCTGCCTCCAATCAAGACTTTATTCATAATTTTTCTCCATAATAGTGGTTATTCCGAAGCCAAATCCCTGCTCGGACAACATGTCTGAACGATTTTTGGCCAGTAGTGCCGCTGATAGTTTTTTTGCATCTTCCTTCGTCGTACATTCAAAATAATAAACGGCCCCTGCTTGAACAGCAAACAATGACGGCTTAGCCTGTTGGTCTATGCTGTCCCAACCGGAAAGAGGCATGGGATTGCCGACCGAACAACACAGCAGATTCGCGGCGATTGTCGCTTTTTTACCATCAATTTTCGGCTGAAGCAGAACCTTGCCGTTTTCGATCCATCCCGGCAGTGCTCCGTTGGCGAATATCGCCGGAGTCAACAGAATCCATTTTACTATTTTTCCATTCGCGGCTTCTGTGGTCTCCCATTCAGGGAAACAATTCTGTATGATTTCGACCGTCGCCAATTTCTTCTCTCCGCCGAAATGAAGGTGATTCAATGTTGTCAAATCACCTTCATCATCTTTAATGGATACTTCCGCGACAAACCCGGCGCAGTCATTGAGTCGCATGTATCCGCCCGCATATAACTGTCCCGCCTTTGTTGAATTGCGTTCAGTGTCAATTTCAATTCCAACCCGCCATTCTTCTTTCCAAATATCGGATTGTGTAATCGGAGTGAAATCATTCTTTTGCTGATGATCATCCTGCTGATTGCTCATGTAAGCCAAAAGTTGAGTTTCGGTCCAAAAACCGGAAACACGTTCCTTGCACGGAGGAATGGTTGTAAAGGGACAAATAAGATCATCGGAGATTTTTCTCAACTGTGTTATCGCCAGATTATTCTTATCCGCTTTCAACACGTCATTCGGAATCTGGAAAAGCGTTCCGTGTTTTTCGTGATATGGAAACAAGTTTTTTACTTGCAAGGAACCAAACTTATCTGTGCCTATTTTCCGATTTTTACCCCGGTCCATGGAATGCGTCGAAACAGTTTTTCTATCCGGCAACGCTCCGCACTGTCTAAGCAAAGCAGTTCTGATTGCAGAATGGAGAATATTCGGGGTCGGCATATTACAGCCATTTCCGTAGCCCTCGCCAGCGGCCATGGGTTTGGCATCCCGGAAAAACAACAGATCGCGGGGTGTTATCATGAGTTTCACATTCATTATTCGTCGCCTCCTTTGCGATTCATAAACGCCAGGCACATCCAGAAATTAACATAATTTTCCGGAGTTGTAGCGTCAAGATTCAAATCCCGCATTACGTTATCAGCCCTTGCTTCTGCCTTTTGTTCTCCCAGTTTAGTTTGCCGCTCAAGGACAATGCGCATGAACTCCCGACAAGCCGCTTTCATGTCATCGTCAAAACGTTCATGGTAGCACCCCTTGAATGTTTTCATTATTCCTGAAATATATCGAGAGTACAAATAAGGCAATCGATTGCTCGAGTCTTGAAGTTGAGGATCATTGCTGAACTGGTTCCAGAGCGATAAGAGCTGTGGATATTCTTCAGCCTTTTTCGTCAGCCATCGTTTATCCTCGCTTTTGCGATTCCAATGCGCGAAAAAAGAATTTTCCTCGCCGGAACGTTTTTTAATTGTAAGACAAAAACCGTCTTTACCTGAATCCTTTGCATTCTTTTCCGCATCACGAGCAGCCTGGATGATATCCTGCATCGGAGATTTCACGTGCCCGACGGCAATACCGGCGGAAACTGTAGTCTTTGGCCCCGGCATCAGCATCGGATAAGATGGCTTGACGGTGTCGGATTTCTTTAATTTGAGAAATCCGTCGACATGCTTCTTTTTTTCCATTTCACACCATTCGTAATCAAACACCTTGTCGAGAACTTTGAATGCTCTTATTGTTTGATCGGACGGCTTCAACCCTCTAAACGCGTACTGAAGAGCTTCAGCGCAATCAAGTGCGGAATCAACCGGAACCATCGCCAGCACATCATCGCCGCCGGCATAAATCAATTGTCCTTTAAATTCCGAAACGATAGGTTCGACACAGTAGTTCGAGAAATTTGACAGCGCCTCGGAAAACATCAAATGATATGACGGCGTTACTGCCCGCATCAATTTTCCTGCGTTTTCACTCTTCCAGTTTTGTTTGAAGTAGTTGATAATGTTTTGTCCCGACAATTGTTGTTCTAGCGGCATGGCATTCTCTCCCGAAAGCAATTTCCCCATGTTGTCACCGTCAAGGCAAATTACTGCGTAATATTTTTTATCGCTTTCACTGAGCGACGTATCATCGTCAATTTTTCTTCCAGTGGCGATTTCATATGTTGACTTTATTCTGTAGTCTGAATCAAGATCATATATATCTGGCTGCTGCAAATAAACCTTAGCAAATAGTCGCTTGATAACCGAGATGGCACCATAGCGTTGCTTGCCGCGAAAGTATTTTTTTAATTCATTGTCTTTGGAAATAACTTGCCAAAACTCTTTATTTCTTTTACCGCCGAGAACTTCATTAACTCCATCCAAGGGGTCCTTTTCAAGCCAGCGCTTGGAGTCGGAATATCCGTGGTCTTTGAAATCAAAACGTTGATCAAAAGTTCGTGAGTTACGAAGAGCTGCAAATTTCCATTCCGCCTTTAAATATTGTAATGCCCACGTGAATCCAGGATTGTTAATTATCGGCTTCTCGCCATCACATAAATTTTCTTCAACAGCATTGAGCATGACCGAACAGCGATTAATTCTGTCATAGCGGTGTTTGTAATTTCGTGGATCGAGATAATCATAACAAATGCAATCCACTGCCCAATGCAGATTTTGAATTACCGGATGTTTTTTCGGATCCACATAAGGCGGCGAATTGCTATCCACGAATTCCCGAATAATCTCATCATTACCTTCAAATGGATGTACCAGACAATCAATTCGCGGAAAGGAGTGAACTTGTTCTTTCCACAGCTCATCCCAGCCGGGAAAGTCGTTATCCATTTTCTTTTTTAAATATTCATGGATAGCATCTTCAATCTCTTTCCAAGCACCTAAAACTTTATCTTTTATTTCATCCACAATCTCTTTGTCATCATGATCAACGAGAGCCATGAATCGATTTGGCAGGCTTGGAATCAAGAGTTGTTTGCGTTTCCAGTTGTTCAAGTCTTTATCACTGAATTCAAGATCATCTCCATAGACCCCCCAAAACAGTTTGTCGATTATCGGATTATTTTTGATTTGAGGAAAGATTATGTGATCCGGACCGTATCTCTCGTTATTAGCAACAGCGTGTATAGCTTGAGCATTCAGATAGCTCAGGATGTAACTCCCTGCCCATAAATCTCTGGTTGTTTTGGCTTGAGCAATAAAATTCTGTACCGGCCCCAACTGAAATAATAAAAAGGCCGGGTTGCCGTTACATCCGGCAATAGCCGAGGTCAGAGCGTTGTGTTGCCATATTGTATGATCTGGAATACGAGTGTCAGCAACAAGATAAGGAAAATAATAAGCGGCTTTTCGATTTGTTTTAATCAGATTTCTTTCCCACAAACGCCAGGCTTTAATAAAATTTTCCTTCGTCGGATTTTGTTCAGAAATAGTTTGCGACAGGGCACAAGACATCCAGTCTTCAGCAACATCACGGGTTACCGGACGTTCGTGAGGAATAAGTTTTTCACCACAAAACGGATGTATGAACGGCAAACCTTCTGCAAACCAATTAGTCTTCAAATTGTCTTTACGAGGATTAGGAAAAATAAAACGGTCCGCGACTGCAGCAAATGAGTCAAAACTGAATTTATCTTCAAAATCTTTGGCATCTTCTCCCGCCAATCCAAACAGGTTGAGATTGCTCTTCGTGGTTTCTTCGTGATTAGCAATCCCGTAGGGCTTGTGCGGCGGGTCGTGAAGAAAAGCTAGCAGTTTGCGTTTCCAGAAATTCGAGTTGTCAGTGGGCATAGTTGTCCTCCTGGTTAATGAATAATTTTAGTTGCTGGTATTTAATAATTTCGCATAGCTCAGCAACCTGTGTCATGGCTCCTGCCAAGTTGCGGTTGAAAAGATGAAGATATGCCAGAACCATGCGTTTAAATTGTTCTTCCATCACATCCATTCTCTAACCTCTGTTTTTGGGTTTTCTAATTTTAACGGGACAGGGTTCACCGGATTTCATTCTGCTGATATTACACAGGATAAAAATTCCGTTGACCGCAATTGCCCCGAACGCGGCAATGAGAGTAACCAATATTTTTTCATTCATAATTT
>JAAYPP010000202.1 GCA_012519765.1 Lentisphaerota bacterium | reverse complement strand
TCTTTTTCCGGCAAGAGTGCGGCGAAAAAATCACAATCTTCAGCAGCACAATTCTGTTCAAATGAAATTGGTACATCAAGAATAATATTGCGTCTGCAATTTGCATGCCATTGCGGCCATTGCGGCAAATCGTCGCCATTGGGATTGCCGTTGCGGGCAAAGTTTGTCCAATACGAAATTATCTGCTCGGAAAGTTGGCGATCTTCCGGCGGCGGTGCAGAAAGCGGATTGCCGAAAACGTAACTTATCTCAGAAGAATGATAGCATTTCAGATGCCGGGCATAACGCACCTCCGGCGCTTCGCGGTTGAAACGATAAAAATATACCGGCTGCTTGAGTGCGTCTATTTTATCCGCCATCAGCCGCGAGGGCAACGCAAATCCGCCGTAACGGATCACCGCGTTCCAGGCGGTTCGGAAGTCTTTATAGCGTGTCAACACTTCACTGGTAAACCGGGTACCAAACATTTTATCAGACCAAACCGAAAAATTGTCAGCATTGAAACTTCCGGTAAAAATAGTTTCCTCATTTGTGTTCCAGCCGATCAGCAACGGCACCGGACTGCAATACTTCTCGCCACTGCCAACCGGTTGACAGACATACTTATCGTCACTCCAGCCGAAACTGTCGCTCTGCCGTTCCAGGATTTCATTAATATCCGTATCCGGCGCAACTTCGACCTGACCCGGCTTGCCAAATACTATTCTGACCGTATCAAGTGTTCCGCTTTGGCAGATTGCCCGTTGAAATAACCCGGTCGCTTCCGGATCACGCATCAATGCATCAATTGAGGTGGCTCCGGCAGATTCACCAAACAACGTAATATTATCCGGATTACCGCCAAATGCCGCGATATTACTCTTGATCCAGCGCAATGCCGCCACCTGATCCTGCAACCCGAAGTTGCCATCGTAAAACCCGGGAATTCCAACCCGGTAATTTGCGGTAACTACTATTACCTTGCCTTTTCCGGCAAGGTTGTTACCATTGTAAAGTTGCATGTTGGCAGTTCCGGCGACAAAGCCGCCGCCATAAATCCAAAACATTACCGGTAACTTGCTGGCTGCATCCCTGGGCATGTATATATTCAGATAAAGACAGTCTTCACTTTGCGGATTTCGTAAACGTAACGGACTGATATTACCCAGGTGCGGCTGTGGCGGAATCGCGGAAAATTCGCGGCAACTCCGAACTCCCTGCCAATGCGGCGGCGGTTGTGGCGGACGGAAACGCAGCTTGCCGAGCGGCGGCGCGGCAAAAGGAACCCCCAAAAAGGCAAAACCGTTATCATTGGTCAGTCCTTCGATTTTTCCTGATTCCGTTTCAACAATCATAATTCCATTCCTTTCCGCAACTCTTTCTTTAATCACGCGATGGCAACTATGTTCAACAAATACATAACCGTCGCAACGTTCGGGGTTTTTACCATAAACTGGCAGGAAAATATTACAATTCAAAATAATTGTAATCAAAATTTTATTTTTTCACTTGACATATAATTATATCCTTATATATTGATAACTATAAACCAAACCCAAAAATGAGGTGTTAAAATGAACAACGAAGTAATCAAGCCGCTTTCTCAACAAAATTTTTCTGAGGAAATCGCCCAAGGTACCATTATTGTCGATTTTTGGGCGTCATGGTGTGGTCCATGCCGTTCAATGCTGAAGATCATTGATGATCTCGCCGGCAGTGATAAACTTCAGGCAGGAGTAACCATCGGCAAAGTGGATATCGATGCGAATCCTGATCTGGCCGCGCAGTTTAACGTTATGACCATACCTACGCTGATAGTGTTTAAGGATGGCAAGGAAATAAAGCGATTTGTAGGAGTGCAAAGTGCAGATACTTTGATTTCGGCAACACAATAATAAAGGTTTATACTATGAAAAAATTCAAATGTTCGGTTTGCAGATATATTCATATCGGCGAAAAAGCCCCTGAAATATGTCCCGTATGCTTGCATCCTAAAGCATACTTTGAAACCGAAGTTGAAAATTTTTAATCATTTTTAACGCATTCGTCAAATGCCGCGGTGGAATCTGTGGGTTGTCCCGGACACCAACGCGGCTTTAAAAAAAAGGAGAAATATCATGAGTGAAAATTGTACAATCTGCCCCTTTACCCAATACTGGTATATTTTTGTGGCTTTGGCGGTTCTGTTATGGGCCGGGATGAAATTTATGGACTCAAAAAAGAAAACCGTTATTGTTGAAAATTCTTCAGTAATAACGCTGACTTCACAAAATTTCAAAGACACCATAAGTTTCGGCGTGGTCATGGTTGACTTTTGGGCATCATGGTGCGGCCCATGCCGCAAGCAATCCGCGATTATCAACGAAACCGTTGATGAATTGCCTTCAGGTGTAATAATCGGCAAAGTAAACGTTGATGAAGAAAAAGCTCTTGCTGAAGAGTTCAATATATCTTCAATACCGAGCTGGCTGGTATTTAAAGACGGGGAAAAAATTTCCAGCATGACTGGTGTTCAAAGCAAAGAACAACTTATCAAAATTGCCTCGGCTTCAAAATAAATAAGCCTGAAAAACAACTGCTTTCATGCTTTGATTCCGCAGTGAAATATTGACTCTAAACTTCGCGCGCGCATAATGCGCGCGCGAAGTTTAAATGCGATCAGAAAACCCTTGCGTTCAGATAATATTGGGATAGTCGGGCAACGCTATTTGAGCAGAAAAAGGCATAAAGACAGTGGAGTGGTGGAAAAGTGGTGGGCCCTGCCGGACTTGAACCAGCGACCCGGTGATTATGAGTCACCTGCTCTAACCAACTGAGCTAAGAGCCCACCAGAATAAAGGAAGTATAATCTACTTTGATGAATGGTAATTACAAGTAAATTTTCAGTTTTTTGAGTACTGAGTCAATTGCAAAATTTTCCGAGGGTGCACGGCACAATATCGAGGGATATGCTTTCGACGCGGTTTACACACGAAGTTTCGAAATTTCTCTACAGGTTTCGTGCTATTTTCAGTGCGGACTCGCGATCTGAGATTTTTCCTTCCAGCTGCAAATTTTGAATGGTCAACAGGGTTTTTCCGATTTTGGGACCGGGTTTGAAGCCGATTGCGATCAGATCACGACCATTCAGCAACGGCGGAGGCAAGCTAACTTCGCCGCCGGATTCAGCGATCTTATCCAGCAGAAAAACGAAATTGTTCATTAAGCGGTTGCTGCATAATGCGTCCAGACGATGCAGTTCGAGTTCTATTTTGAACCCGGGCGCGGCCATTAAACGTGCGAGGTTGGATTTGCGCATTTTGTTTACTACGGCAAAACGCATATGGTTTTTGACTGCGTTAACCACGTTTTCGGTTTCGGCAGTAGAAAAACGAAACCGGGTCATTATGTTGTTCGCCATTCCAGCACCGAAATTTTCATGTCCGTAAAAATGGATTGAGCCGTCGGCACCAGTGCTGTAAGCTCGCGGTTTTCCGACATCATGAAGCAAAACGCTCCACGCGAGTTCAATGGAAGGGTATTTCATATGTTCAAGCATCAACATGGTGTGAGTAAAAACATCACCTTCCGGATGGAATTGCGGGGGTTGTTCGACGCCGCGAAGTGCGCTGACCTCGGGCAGTATTAATTCCAGAAGGTGTAATTCATCAAGAAGCTTGACGGCCGCGGCCGGGTGAGGCCCGGTCAGCATGGTATTGAGTTCATTGCGGATACGTTCGGCTGAAAGTTTCAGAACTTTTTCTTTTAAGTTGCCGATAGCCCGGATAATGGCGGGATCAATATGCAAGCCGAATCTGGCGGCGAAACGCACCGCCCGTAGCATTCGCAAATAATCTTCCTGAAATCTGACCATTGGTTCGCCGACACAGCGCAAATATCCGTTAGCAAGGTCTTTTGTGGCGTCAAAGAAATCAAATATTTCGTCACTGTACGGGTCATAGAACATGGAGTTTATGGTGAAATCGCGACGGTTGGCATCAAGATAGTGGTCATCGGTATAGGTTAAAATTTCGGGGTGACGTCCGTCAGCATATTCGCGTTCTTCGCGCAGAGTTGCGACTTCGAAGTTGTATTTGCCGATGGTTACGACAGTTACACCGAATGAGGCGCCGACCTGATGGGAACGCAGAAACAGAGTTGCGGTCTGTTCCGGCAACGCACTGGTGGCAATGTCAATATCAGCCGGTGTTTTGCCCAACAGCATATCTCGGACTGCGCCGCCGACGAAAAAAGCTTTAAAGCCGGCATCTTTCAATTTCCGGACGATCTCGCAAGCAGCAATAAAAACTGGAGAGTGGTTGTAATATTCAACTGAAATTTTCATGTTATGGGTTGCCTTTACAACGAATATAATCTAAACTATATTCAAAGCAAACGGGAGCGCTTAATGAAGATCGCATTTTTGGGAGGAACTTTTGATCCGCCACACCTCGGGCATACTCGGTTGGCGCGTCAAGTGTTGGCGCACAAGTTGACGGATCTGGTGCTGTTCGTTCCGTCATGGCATCCGCCGCATAAGAACGGAATGCCGGTAACACCTTTTTTTAATCGCATGGCGATGTTGAAACTTGCAGTTGAAGGGGTTGCCGGATTTGCGGTATCCGATATAGAAGAACGCCTGAAAAAGACGCCGTCATACACTATCGATATTATTCGCGAGCTGGAGCGTGAATATCCGGACGACCGGATCGAATTGATGATCGGGGCGGACAGTCTGATTCAGCTTCATACCTGGTACCGGGGCGACTTGCTGGCGGCAGAGCGTGAGTTTATCACCTATCCGCGACCGGGGATTGAAGTCAATCTTGATGTTATGAAACAATACTGGGCTGAAGATATTGCCCTGAAATTGACCGGTTCGATTTGTGATTTGCCGGTCAGTGATATATCTTCAAGCGAAATTCGTGCGCGACTGGGCAGAGGTGAAAAAGCCGCGCATATGATGGAAAAAACCGTTTGCCAATATATATTAGATCACAAACTATATAGGGAATAAAGATTTATGGCAGAGCTAGTAAAACAGAAAGAAATCGCCGATATTTGTGTCTCCGCGTCGCAAGATAAGTTGGCTGAAAATATCATGATTATGCAGGTCAGCGAAGTCTCATCGATTGCTGATTATTTTGTTTTGGTCACCGCGAATTCAGTGCCGCATATCAGGGCTGTGGTGAACGGGATCGAAAAGGTTTTATTTGATAAGTTAAAGGTCAAATGTAAGCAGGAAGGCAGTCCGGAAAGCGAATGGGTACTGCTTGATTGCGGAGGTGCGGTGCTGGTGCACATTATGACACCTGAATTTCGGGCGAAATTTCAGCTGGAAAGTCTATGGGGCGACACTATCGGCAAGAACGGCGAAAAAAAATCACGCAGGAAAAAAGAAGTATAAAATGATGGGTAACCGATACAACCGGAACGATTGGAATGAATTTCAATGGGAAAATGAAATCCGCCGTGATGAACAGCGGATTAATCATTATTTCCGGGAACTTCCATGCTGCATCGATTTGCCGGGCGAAGAAGATTATATCATGAAAAAGCTGGCTGGAATGCCCGATTTGGTACCGTCCCAGGGAAATGACAGCTTTTTTTACTTCAATGATGATGATGAGGTTGATGAATTTTTTCCGGGTGAATGGCGTCATAAAAAAGGGGCTGAGCTTTATACCCAAATTATGACTATTTCGCGGCAATGGAATTCATTGCTTGCCTCGCAAATGACTGGTTCGGAATTAAAAAAAGGGTTGGCGGCAACTTGTCTTTTCGGTAAGCTTGCCTCGCGGATCATTGACATTTTCAATACAGAAGAGGGCATGCACGGACTTAAATTAGGCTTGCTCAAAAGAATGCTTTCAGAGCTTAATGCGCTGGTGGGAATCATTCGCGCGGTCGGCTTTGCCAGAAGAACACTTGAACCGCAGCTTTGTGCTGTTATTGAGCAAATTCAGAATGTTCGGGAAAAGTCTATTGATCTGATGCAGGAACTAAGAAGCTGAACCCAATAAAAGCAGTTGAAGTTATTGCGGTTATTTTTTCAGTTTGAACCGTTGTTTTTGGCCATAGTCACAAACTTTCGGCACTGTTCCGCATTCAATATACCGTCTTGTCTCAGCAAAATATCAGCTTCGACTCCGAACGGGCCGGTTTTTTGTATTGCATTGCCGACATTTTCAGCACATAAGCCGCCATTAAGCCACCATGGCGCGTTTAATGATCCGGAGATTCCGGTGGCGGCCTCCCAGTCGGGGAAACCGTAACTTCCGGAGTTATTACCGGGTTCATAATTGAAACAGTCCACTGAAATCCCGTCTGCGATTTGATTGCATAATGTAATATCTTCATGATTAAAATTCGGCGATGCCGGGAAAAGGTTGAGTAAGATTTTTGCATAATGCGGCAGTCGTTCGCGCAATTTAAGTACTTCGTCCTGCTTCCAGCAATGCAGTTGGACGGTATAAATTCCGGAACGTTCCATCAGGCTTAAAAGCTCGTGGTGATCAGTGATATGCGTATCCATAACCGGGCAAATGCCGGGAGGCAGCATTTTTACCAGCCTTGCCGCAGTACTGGGCAATATGAAAAACGGTGAAGCATATTGCTGTCCGATAAAAATGCCGACTTCATCTGCACCGCAACCAATGATGATTTCCAGCTCGCGTTCAGTCAGCACGCCATTGATTTTAACTCTCATTGTTGATTTCCCATGCCCGGCGGATGCCCTGAAGAGTAAAATCAGTGCCACCTGATTTCAGTTCAGGAATAAACCACGTGAAGAAATCAGTATCGCCGCCGATTCCGAAAAAATCTATTTCCTGATCGGGCAAGTTTTCTTTTGCCCGCTTGATCAGCCAGCGGACGCTACCGATAACTCCACCATCAATTCCCAGCCGCATCGCATCGACAGTGTTGACTCCGAGGTTGTCAGGAAGCGATTGAAAGAGGTCGATAAGCGGCAATTGGGCAGTATAGTCATTGAGCGAACGGCGCAGCAGCGTGCGTCCGGGCATGATAGCGCCACCGCGGAAACGTCGTTTCGCATCGACAACTTCCATTGTGATGGCAGTTCCGAAATCAAAGCAGACTGCAGCGCGCGAGGTTATTTCTCCAAGTCGAATGACATTGGCGATCCGGTCAGCGCCGACGGCGGGATGATCGGTCATAGAAAAATCGATATTTGATTTGATACTTGAATTAATCCAGAAAATATCCTGCCCGCTGAGTTTTAGGGTAACCGCAGGAACTACTGAAGCTCCGGCAACCGGTATCCCTGAAGGAATCAGTTTGGCATTGAAGTCGGAGGTGTCGCAGCATTTAATATCGCCGCATTTTTTATTATCAATAGTGGTATATTGCGCGTGGGTATTGCCGATATTAAAAACAAATAACATTATTGCGCTCCGATGCAAATGTGTTAATAGACATCATATATTCCCCGAAAAGTAGTAGAAGCCGAAAATGCTCTGATTTTTGATGTAACTTCAATGTTTAAATTCGCGCGCGCATAATACGCGCGCGAATTTAAAAAAGTAATTTATGAATATTAGAGGAATTTTTCCAATGCCGGATTTTGAGAAATTTTTCCGACCAGCTCTTTGATTCGTTGTGCGGATTTCGATTGGCAGATCAAAGTCGCATCGTCAGTATGGACTATGATCAGGTCACTGACATCTACCGCGGTAATCAGATGTCTTGAATCGCTGACTATAATTGAATCACTGACATTTACACCTTCAAAAAGTCCCCTTACAACGTTATTATTTTCATCAGGTTTTATTTGGTTTCTCAAAGCATTCCAGCTACCGACATCATCCCAGTCAAAAGTTGATTCCGCAACAATTACATCTTCCGACGGAAGTTTTTCCATCACTGCGTAATCGATTGATATTTTATCGCATTTTTCATATTGTTCAGTCATGGCTTCAATAAATCGGCCGTTATCGTTACCATGGGATACCGCCTCCGCGATTTCCGCAAGTTCCGGGGCATATTTTAGAAACGCGTCAGTAATGGTTTTTACTGTCCATACGAACATTCCGCTGTTCCATTGGTAATTTCCTTCGGCTAACATATGCTCGGCATTTTCAGCATTAGGTTTTTCCTTAAAGCCCAAACTTTGACGGAACACAGTTTCACCGGAGATATCAAGCTTTTCGCCGCATTTAATATAACCGTATCCGGTACTGGCATAATCCGGTGTGATTCCGATCGTGGCAATTTTTCCGGATTGAACAGCGGCAGCCGAGTCGCCAAGCACTTGGCGCAGTGCAGAATTGTCGCGGATAATATGGTCGCTGGGCAACATAATCATTACAGAATTTTCATCGCCGCCGGATAAACTTTTTACAAGTCCCGCCGCCGCAGCGACACAAGGGCCGGTATCTTTTCCGAAAGGTTCGCCGATGATATTCTGAGGCGGGATTTGATTAAGTAACGAACGCATGGGCGCAACATAATCAGCATTCGTTAAAATCAGAATATTTTCATTTTTGACCAAGGGATTGAGTCGTTCGACGGTTTGTTCAATTAAAGTCAGATTGCCAATCAGACGCAATAATTGTTTGGGGCGGGACGCGCGGCTTTGCGGCCAGAACCGTTCACCGCGTCCACCCGCCATAACCACTGCGTATAAATTGTTGTTGTTCATTTTTAACCTAACTTGTCAATAATCTTAATCATCGGCATGAACATTGCAATAACAATTCCCCCGACAATAACCGCTAGGCCAACAATCATCAACGGCTCGATCATAGAGGTTAAGGCGCCTACGGCATTATCAACTTCTTCTTCATAGGTGTCTGATACTCTGATCAGCATATCCGGCAACTTTCCGGTTTCCTCGCCTACCTCAATCATACTGATTACCATGGCCGGAAAAATTCCAGTAGCAGAAAGCGGCCCGGCAATGCCTTCGCCCTCTTTAACCGCGTCGTGAACTTTTTGAACCGCAGTAGAGACGACAAAACTTCCAGAAGTATCTCTGACGATATTGAGTGCGTTCAAGACTGGAACCCCGGCAGAGAGCAGGGTCCCGAGAGTTTGTGAGAAGCGGGAGATCGCCGTTTTGGCGACAATCGGTCCGAACAGCGGGATGTTGTATGTAGTCCAGTCAAAAACATATTTGCCTTGTTTTGTTTTTCTGAGCAATTTATAAACAATAATAAGAACGGCGATTAAGCCGAAGATCAGGTAAATACGTTCACGCATAACGTCACTAAGCCACATTACGGCTGACGTCAATGCGGGGAGAGGCTCTCCCTCAAGCAAGTCGTCGAACACTTTGGCGAAGTTTGGAACAATGAAAATCATTAACCCGGAGGTGATACCGACTGCCACAATCATAACGACCAGCGGGTAAATCATTGCCGATTTAATTTTTCCGGCGATTCGTGCGGATTTTTCCATAAAGATGGCCAAACGGTCAAGAATGCTTTCCATCGCGCCAGCGGCTTCTCCTGCGCGAATCATATTCAGATAAAGTTTATCAAAAGTTTTCGGACTTTGCGCCAATGCTTCAGAAAAAGTAGATCCTCCTTCTACTGCATCAGCAGTTTTCGCCAGAATGGTTTTGGTAGTGGGATTTTTGGTCTGACGTTCAAGAGTCCGCAAAGAACGAATTAAAGGAAGTCCGGCATCCAGCAGAATGGCCAATTGACGGGTAACTGTAGTCAATTCCTTGCGCTTGATAACAACCGGCCCAAGCGAGAGATTCAGGTTAATTCCACCGCTTTTGCCTTTGCTGGGTTTGCCACCTTTTTCTTTGTTTTTGGATGGTTTCGATAACGATTTTATTGATGTAGGATGAAGATTCTGTTTTTTCAGATCGCCAATGGCGATTTCTTCACTTGCCGCCTCAATTTTACCTTTACGTTCTTCGCCGGTTCTTCCATCAATTGCGACATAATAATACTTAGGCATATGCGCCCTCCCAAGTTAAAACTTTAACTTTATTATTTCATGGCCTTCAGTTTTTCAGCAATACTGTCAGGATCCTGTGCTTTGGTAATCAATTCTGTATAAGATATCTTTTCCGCTAAATAATGTTGCAGCAGATGAGCATCAAGGGTACTCATTCCATATTTGGCACCGGTCTGGAGCTCTGATGATATACGGAATGTTTTATTATCACGAATCAGAGCCTGAATAGAAGGTGTGGATACCATGATTTCAAATGCGGCAACCCGTCCTGGTTTGTCGCTACGCGGCAAAAGCACTTGTGAAATTACACCGATCAGCGATGATGCCAGCTGAGTTCTGATTTGTCCTTGCTGATTGGTTGGAAACGCGTCGACAATACGGTCAACAGTACGCGCCGCCCCGGTAGTATGGAGAGTACCGAATACCAAGTGACCGGTTTCCGCCGCCGTTACCGCAGCTTCCATGGTTTCCAGGTCCCGCATTTCCCCGACCAGAATTACATCCGGGTCCTGGCGCAAGGCACGCCGCAACGCTTCTGCGAAGGTTGGTACGTCGGAACCGATTTCACGCTGAATAACCACACTGCGTTTATGTGGATGATAGAATTCTATCGGGTCTTCCACGGTGATAATATGACACGCGCGTTCTTCGTTAATGATATTGATCATAGAAGCGAGAGTAGTAGATTTGCCGGAACCGGTAGGCCCGGTTACAAGTACCAAGCCACGCGGACGGTAGAGCATGTCTTTCACTGAAAGCGGCAGACCGATTTGTTCCATGGTCAGTAGCGTGTTGGGGATCTGTCGTAAGACCGTACCATAAAATCCGCGTTGTTTGAATGCGCTGACACGAAAACGTGCCAAGTCGCCGAACCCGAACCCGAAGTCAACGGAGCCGCATTCCTGAATTTGCTGAAACTGGGCATCCGAAGTAATTGATCTTACCAGTCGCTCGGTATCATCCGGCTGTAAAATATCGGTATCCAACGGTTGCAGGTCGCCGTGAAGTCTTACGCAAGGAGGAACACCAACTTCGATATGAAGGTCACTTACTCCAAGCTCGACAACCAGAGCCATCAATTCACTCATTTCAACCATAAAAATTACCTCAAAAAGTTTTTATATAAATACGTATTTTAATACTTCTTCGGCCGATGATTCACCGTTTAACACCGCATTTATTCCATCAACACGAATACTGCGCATCCCCTGTTCGACGGCTTTCTGTGCGATTACCGAAGTCGGCGCGTTTTTGGCGATAAGGTCAGAAATAGTACCATTTACAACTAATAGTTCGCAAATGGCTTTACGTCCCTTGTACCCTGAATTATTACAGACCACGCAACCTTTGCCGTAGTAAAATTTTCTATCTCCCAACTCCTCACGAGTAATACGAAAGCGACTCAACTCTTCATCTGTCGGGTCGTATGGAGTACGGCAATTTTTACAGACGCGCCGGATCAAACGTTGGCTGAGAACAGCGACTAGGGAGGAACAGACGAGAAACGGCTGTATACCCATATCAAGCAACCTGGTGACACTTCCGGCCGCATCGTTGGTGTGCAGAGTTGAAAACACAAAGTGTCCGGTCAGCGACGCCTGAACCGACATCTGCGCAGTTTCAAAGTCACGAATTTCCCCGATCATTATCCGATCCGGGTCTTGACGTAGAAAAGCGCGTAGCGCCCGCAAAAAGTTCATCCCGAAAGCATCGTTAATCGGCAATTGGATAATGCCTTCAATATCATATTCAACGGGATCTTCGGCGGTCAGAATTTTGTCAGTGATATGATTAACTTCTTTCAGGCATGAGTAAAGAGTAGTAGTTTTTCCTGATCCGGTAGGACCGGCGACAATCATGATGCCATTCGGTAATTGGATAAGATCACGAATTTGTGCGAGTACATCTTTTCCCATTCCCAATACGTCAAGGTCGAGATTGACTACAGTACGGTCGAGAATACGAAGCACCGTTGATTCTCCCCATGAAGTCGGCAGGCAGGATACGCGAAGGTCCACCTGTTTTCCCAGCAACCGCATTTGAATTCGGCCGTCCTGGGGGCGGCGGCGTTCAGCAATGTTAAGATTACTTAAAATCTTTATGCGGCTGATTATTGGAACTGCCATGCTTTTAGGGGGATTAGGCAATTCGCGCATCGAGCCGTCAACACGATAACGAATCCGGAAATCATGTTCGAATGGTTCGAAATGAATGTCAGCCGCCTTGTCCTTAATTCCCTGGGTAAGAATCACTTCAACAAAGCGGATCACAGGCGTTTCATTGGCGGCTGCCTCCAGGTCGCTATCGCTGATGTTTTCATCAGCTTGCCTGGATACAAATTCCACCAACATATCGTGAACAGAACCGATGGACAGAGGATAAAATTTTTCTACCGCGTCATCAATTTGTGATTCTGATGCCACCTGGACATGAACATCCATTCCGGTAATGAAACGCAATTCTTCAGCAATCTGATAATTGAAGGGGTTTTTATGAGTTGCCGTCAGCATGGAATTGTCACAGGAAAGGGGGATTATTCCGTGAGCCCTGGCCATATCCTGATCAACCAACTTCAGCACTTCCGGAGGGATTTCAACATAACGGATATCCACAACTTCTGTGCCGAGGTGTTCAGCCATAAGCGCGAGGAGCTGGTCTTCAGTGGATAAACCAAAATTAATTATTACTTCGGAAAAAGGTTTCCCCGAACGTTCACATTCCTCTTCGATTTCCAGTACCTGTGCTTCAGTACAAATCCTTTCAGAAAGGAATATATCTTTAAGCGTTTGGCTTTCTGCATCTAACATATATTATTCTTCCTCTGTCATCGTGACACGAATAACTTCTTCCAGTGTCGTTACGCCGTCTTCAGCTTTGCGGAGTGCATCATCACGTAGTCCGTGCATGCCGTTTCTACGTCCCGCCTCACGCAATGCGTTGGCCGGCTGATTTTGAAAAATCATTTCAGTAATTTCACTGGTGATACTCAATATTTCATAAATTCCCACACGTCCTTTGTAGCCGCGGGTGCAGGCAGGACAGCCTTGACCTTTGTAATAAGTGTGTGTATTGGTATGTTCTTCACTCATGCCAAGCAAACGGCGTTCGCGTTCATTCGGGGTATATGGCTCCTTGCAGAACTTGCAGAGACGTCGCACTAAGCGTTGTGCCATCACTGCGCGTAAAGATGAAGCGACCATAAAGCATTTAACTCCCATATCAACCAGACGGGTAACGGCTCCCGGCGCGTCATTGGTATGTAGTGTACTGAATACCATGTGTCCGGTAAGCGCAGCATTAATGGCGATTTCAGCAGTTTCGAGGTCACGTATTTCCCCAACCATGATAATATTAGGCGCCTGCCGGAGCATTGAACGTAGCGCTGCGGCAAAAGTCAGGTTTACATGCCGGTCAACCTGCACCTGGTTGATTCCTGACAACTGATATTCAATTGGGTCTTCAACAGTAATGATTTTGCGTTGTGGGGTATTGATGGTATTCAAAAAAGCATAAAGTGAAGTGGTTTTTCCTGAACCGGTCGGCCCGGTCACCAGAAATATGCCGTCCGGGAGACCTAGAATGTTGTCAATGATTTTTGAATCATCAGGGTAAAACCCGAGTTGGTCAATCTCCAGTTGGATACTTGATTTATCCAAAATACGCATAACAATACTTTCACCATTGGTAGTTGGTATGCTGGAGACGCGGAGGTCAACATCTTTATCCATCACTCTTATTTGAATACGGCCATCCTGAGGTATCCGCTTTTCAGAAATATCCATTTTGGACATAATTTTAATACGGCTGGTCAGGTTACCCTGAATATATTTTGGCGGCGATTCCATTTCACGCAACACCCCGTCAACTCGGCATCTGATTCGGTAACGCGTTTCCATCGGTTCAAAGTGAATATCGCTGGCGCGCATCTTATATGCTTCCATAATGATCAGCGAAACCAGCTTGATGATCGGGGAGTCATCACTGGAAGTCTCTTCAATTGAACCGATACCGCCGACTTGGAATTCACTGTTGGTGTCCTGATAATCGTCAAGTACTTCGGAAACTGAATCGTTGATAGTGTTGTAGTGTTTGTTTATGATGTCGTTAATCTGTTCTTCTTTGGCGACTACCGCTTCGACATCACATCCGAGCAGATAACGTATTGAGTCTATGGTATCCAGGTTAGTAGGATCACTGATCGCTATGGTCAACGTATTGTCATTCTTCATTACCGGGACAACGCCATAAGCGAGAACAACATCCCGCGGAAGCGATTCAACTACTTCAGGAGGAACCTGATAGGCACTGAGGTCCATTACTTCAAGCCCGAACTGCTGTGCAAGCATGTTCTGAATGTCAGCTTCAGTAGTGCAGCCCATCAAAATCAGGGCATCAATCAAATCCATTGAACCGTCGCTTTCATCGGAACGACGCTGTGCCTCAGCCAGTTGTTCAGTTCCGATTACGCCGTAATCAGTCAATAATTCAACAATATATTTAACATCTCTCAAATGAATTTCTCCAAAATTGCCCGGAGCTTTTATGCTTACTTATACCATATCAAAATTACCTTAGAAGTTTTTTTTTTCAAGTGACTCTCTTAAAATATATTTCCAACAAGACTTTTTTCAAAAACCATATGTGCTCTCAAAAAATGTTCTTGAGACTCATGAATGTCAGTCATAACCATCCTAATTTATTTGCCGATGCAGAATCTGCTGAAGATGTTTTCCAGAATATCGGGAGAAACGGTTTCACCGGTTATCGCTCCCAATGATGCAATGGCTTGGCGTAATGGAACTGCCGCAAGCTCCCATTCTTCCGTGTCAATGCGTTCTGATACTTCAGGAAGTAATGCGACCGCTTCAGCAATCAAAGCGGCATGACGGGAATTTACTGCAAACTCCGGCTCTTCCGTGTGTTCTTTCCCCCAAACTTTCTTTTCGAAAATATTAAGCAAGTGATCAATCCCGTATTTTTCAATGACTGATATTTTGACTGCATCGAATTGTAATTCAGGAAGTTTTCGTTGCGGTACCAGGTCAATTTTATTCCATACGGCAATAACCCGGTCTGGAGGCACATTGCATTTTTCCATTTCGGTTATTTCCGAATCGAGGTTTGGTTCTGACGCGTCAAGCACCCATAAAATAAGTTGAGCTGTCCCAATGGTATGGCGGGTTCGACTGATTCCTAAAACTTCAATATGGTCTGCGGAGTCGCGTAGACCGGCAGTGTCAGTTAAGCGAACAGGGATTCCGCGCAACTGGGTAGATTCTTCTATGGTGTCACGGGTTGTTCCGGGAATTTGTGAAACAATTGCGCGTTCGTTGTCTAACAGTAAATTCAGCAAACTGGATTTTCCCGCATTGGGACGTCCCGCCAGCACAACCCTGATACCTTCGCGCAGGATCATACCGGATTTTGCGGATTCTGCCAAGGCGGTAAGTTCGCTTTTTGCATCCTTGATTGTCGCGTTTAAAGAGGCCGGGGGCAGCCAGTCTAAATTTTCTTCCACGAAATCCAGCCGGGATTCACATTCGGCCAGAATATCGGTAAGCATACTTCGTGTTTTCGTGATTTTGTTGCTCAATAAACCGGCAATTTGGCGTTCTGCCAAACGCAGAGCCATTTGGCTGTGGGCGCTGATAATGTCGCAGACCGCTTCGGCCTGGGTCAAGTCCAGCTTGCCGTTGACAAATGCCCGGAAAGTGAATTCGCCGGGGTCGGCGAGCCGGGCTCCGGCTTTTATGGCAGTGGTGAGAACATTTTTGGCCGCAAGCGCTCCGCCATGACAATGAATTTCTACAACATCGTCGCCGGTATAGCTGTTGGGCGAGGGCATATAAACGCCAAGCGCAGGGTCACTGCAACTTTGTCCATAAAGCATTCTACGAAACGGTTTCTCCGCCAGAAGCGTTTTTCCATGCCATACCTGCGAACCTACTTTTAACGCATCCGGGCCGGAAATGCGAATAATTGATATCGCTCCGCCGATCCCGGTGCAGATAGCGCAAATGGTGTCAATGGTATTCATAATTTTTACTGCAATTGATAAAAAAATTTTATGAGAAAATTAGTGATTTTATTTAGGATTCGCGTAATATAACTGTTTCTCTACCCATTACAATAACACGCAAAAACAGCCGGGTCAGGGTAGCATGGAAAGTGGTTGATTTTTAAGAATTTCAACACATGCTTATTTTGAATAAATTTTTTTACCGCTAAAGTCTGATTTTTTAAGTATTAAACTTCGCGCGCGCATTATGCGCGCTCAAAGTTTAAACAATGACAACAAATGGTACAAGCTGCATTTTTATGGTACTGGGTTTTCTGCTTGATATGGATCAAGCTACATGTCAAAAGCAGCTGTACAATACATTTATGATATGGTCTTCACGGCTAAATACGTCCTGCCTTTCGGCGGAAGCACTGAATGTTATTTTACTTTTTATATAAAACATCTTTCCGGGTCAGTCATTGAACCACGCCCGCGTTTTCATTGAATTTGCATATGCCGAAGACTGATCAGGAGCAATGGCTAACCTCAAAGTTTTTTGAAGACCTTGAAAATTTATAGATACAGGTTGAAGATTATTTTAATATTGTGTATATTCTGTTTGTGTGTACATAAATTTTATAATGGATTTTTATGGAAATAAAAGATTTAGAGCAAATATCCCAAAATATGCGGGAAGTTTTTGAGCGGGCGCAGGAGTCCAGCAAAAATGATAATCCTGATTATGCGATTGAATTGCTATGCGATTTGGTGGCCAATTCTCCCGGGTTATTGCCGGCGCGGATATTGCTCAGAGAATACGAGACTAAAAAATCGGAAAAAGCAAGATTCTGGTGTCGGTTCAAGGCATATTGGGTTGGGCTGTTTCTTGCTCGAAAGTATCGGAAAATGATTTCCGAAGACCCGCTTGAAGTGATGCGCTGTTGCGAAGAACATCTTACATATTATCTTTTTAACCGTCGCATTCTTGAAGTACTGGCAGATGCTGCAATTGCGGCTGATGCCTTGTTTATAGCGATCGAAACTATAGAAATAATTTGTGCGCGTTTTCCAAACGAAGGAGCTTATCGCAAAAAACTTCAGGAATTGCGCAGGATTTCCGAAACTGCCGATGCGATAGAGAAGAAATCGGTTTCAGATGAAATTGAAGATATCGGTTTGGACAATTCTGAGCTGTCTGATGCCGATGACTTGCGGCAAGCTATTTCCCGTCTTGAATCCGAGCTTGCTGAGAATGACAGTTTTGAAATTCGCCGGCAGCTTGGTGATTATTATTGTCAGCTGGGTGCATATGATAAGGCAGTTGAATACTTCCAGGAGTTGATGAAAGAAGGCGAGGATTTCGATCCTGCAATAGATAAATATTTGGAAAAAGCGATGCTGGCACGTTGGAATGAGAAGATCGCTTCGGAACCGGAGCATGCGGCGGCGATTGAAAGAGAAATGTTTCTTTATCAACTTGAAAGAGCGGAAAATCGAGTTGAACTTTATCCTAATGACAGCGGATTACATTTTGAGCTGGGTGAACTTTATTTTAAAGATGGCAACTTTGATAGTGCACTGGATGAATTTGAACAATCAAAGAACAACCCGGCGCTTCGAACCGAATCAAATTTATATATTGGACGTTGTTTCATTGAAAAACACAATTTCCCTTCTGCAGTAGAACCTTTGGTGGAGGCAATAAAAGAGATGGCCCGGGTTGACCAAGAAAAAATGGATGCCATGTATTGCCTGGCTGAAGTCTACGAAGAATTGGGAATGGATGACGAAGCGTTGGAAACATATAAAGAAATATATCGAAGCGATATTAGCTTCAAAGATGTGGCATCGCGAATAGAAGAGTTATACGATGAGTGCTGATATGAATTCTTTTTGATTATAAATGTTGATTTTGTTTTTTCTGTAACCTATATTAGTTGTATGAATTTAATTAAAAGCGAAACCTACCTTACAAGGAGTTGACATGGCTGACGAAAAAGACATGAATACCGCTGGTCCGGGAGCGAATGATCCGCTTAATAAACGTGATACCAATAGCGGTACGCTGAAAAAGCTGGGCGATACCAGAACTCGTAAAACTATTAAACTGCGTCCTGTAACCGCATCACCTCTCATACCGATAAATTCAGGAAGCGAGGATTCCCGTGATGCTTCCAGTACTAACACGAGTAGGCTTGGTAAGATGGGCGCCGATACACGTACCCGTAAGACCATCAAGCTGAATATCGGCGGTGCCGAAGATACTGCTAGTGAAGTTGCCGCTATGCCTTCCTCAGACGAGGATAAAAGCACCGCAACTGTAAAAATGGTTAAGCTATCAGAAAAACAGCAAGGATCCATGATTCCAAAATTAGAAGGCCAAGAGCCTGCCGCTACGAGTTCAAGAAGTGACGAAACTGTGGTATTGGTTCCTGATCCTTTGAATGCACGCAATACCGACACTGGTACTCTAAAAAAACTGGACGATACCCGTACTCGAAAAACGATAAAATTGAATGTTGAAAGAGCCCAGGATACAGCCGCTGGAGCTAATGCTATGCCCTCCGTAGAAGCGGGGAAAAGCACCGCAACGGTAAAAATTGATCGGCTTCCGCCAAAACAACAAGGATCGCCGAATTCTCAAACGGAGACAAAAGCTTCAGAACAAGCATCACCCAGAAGCGATGAAACTGTAGTGCTGGTTTCTGATCCTTTGAATGTACGGCATACTGATACCGTGGCTCTTGGCAAGCTTGAGGATACCCGTACTCGCAAAACCATAAAGTTGGGTATAGGCGGGAACAAGGGAGGACTTTCGGTTACTCAGGGAGGGCCGGATTCTGGAAAACCCCAGGGGCCCGACACCCAAACCAGAAAAACTATAAAATTGGCTCCGACATCGGGCGGAGTAAAGTTAGCAGTGGAATCCAATGCCGCTACTCCCAGTACAACTTCTTCCAGTTCACCGCCACAGCCAGGAGCTGAATCAAATACTCAAGCGGAAGATCAGGATGATACTCGCACTCGTAAAACGGTCAAATTAGGAAGCGGTACTGTTAATACATCTGCGGTAAAGGCTGCTGCTGAATCAGTAATGCCTTCAGTCGCTCAAGCAAAAAGCGTTCCGGCATCACGTCAGACGGTTAGATTGCGTCCATCTGAGGCAGGGAGTGCACCGTCACCGGCCGCTCCGGGATCAGCCGCCAAAGAAGCTATCAAATTAAAATCTTCGCCATCTGCAGCACCACCAGCCCCGCCGGCATCTGCGGCTCCTAACAGTGATGATGAACAAGCCACTTCAAAAGCTCCAGCCTTAAAGGCCGGTTTGACCCTGAAGAAAAATGATACCGAAAGTTCTACGCCAAAGGGACCGCCGCGGGCAGCGGCAGAAGAAGCTGAACTGAAATCATCCGCAAAAAAGAAACGCAGTGACGGAAATCCCTGGTTGTATGCGACTTTTTGTACCTTGTTGCTTATCTTGGTGCTTTTTTCCGCGTTCCTTTCGACTGCACAGTATTTTAATATTTGGCAGCCGGAATTAGCGGAAAAGTATGTAGGCGGCAAAATCAAAGTTCCGGTTATTGACGAACAAATTAAAAATCGTTAGAGATTATTTAACGCATAAATTAAGTATTGCTTGAACCACGCCGGTGTTCCTTCTTTGTGCTCGCGCTAGATATCACAGCTTAGCTCAAACAAACACTCAGACCCAATGATCAGACTGCTTTTTTCATGGTAAGTGGTGTTCAGTTGCTTCTTTATTATGAAAATGACAAAAATGCCGCCAATAATTTTAGCATCACAATCTCCACGGAGAACAAAACTGTTATCTGAAGCCGGTGTTGCCTTCGAAGTTTGCCCTGTTGAAGTCGAGGAATTGAGCGCGGGAAGACACTTTTGTCATATTGCGTTGATCAATGCATTATCTAAAGCACATCAATCGAGCCGCCTACATCCTGAAGCAATGGTTATCGGCGCAGACACGGTAATTGAACTGGATCATAAAATTATCGGGAAACCGGGGAGCCTGGAAGATGCACGCAGGATTCTGGCGCGGTTATCAGGAAGGCGGCATGCCGTATCAACAGCGATTTGTATCTGCAGTGTTCAATTTGATATTGAGGTACGTTTTATAGAAACCACTTTTGTTGATTTCCGGGAGCTTGATGACACGATAATTTGTGATTATATGTCAAAAGTCGATGTACTGGATAAAGCAGGAGCCTACAATATTGACGAACATGGAGACATGCTGGTCGCCAATATTATAGGCGAAAAGGACAACGTCATTGGTTTGCCGCGCAAAAAACTGTTGCAAGCGATTTATGCGATCGAAGCTTTGTCGCCATCAGCAATTAGCTAATGCAATCTCAGTTCTTCTTCTCGCTATCTTTATTGTCAATCGCGTCAAGAACTGCCTTGTCCGCCAGCGAAACATTGCCTTCAACGCGCCCATCATCAAGTGGGTTGACAATCCGATTTTCAAGATCGCGGAACAGCCTGAACAAGTCGATACACCCGCCGATTCCGTACCAGAAGGTGGAAATTAACGCCATAATTCCGGGGATCAGCAATGTAATGATAAAGAAGTAATGTCCCCACCATTCGATCGGCCACGGCGAAAACATGTTCCAAACGATTACCAGTACAAAAATTATCAAAAATTTGTAAATGAAAGAATACACAAAGAAGGACCAGGCAATAAATCTATCGCCGCGGCTGTATTCCGGAGTGATGC
>JAAYPP010000201.1 GCA_012519765.1 Lentisphaerota bacterium | reverse complement strand
TCACGTCCGACGATGATCACCGGAATATCGTTAGCTTTATCAGTTTGAATCATGGTCAATGCTTCACTCAGTTCATCCAGAGTGCCAAAGCCGCCGGGAAAAATCATGATTCCCAGGGAATATTTCAGAAAACAGACCTTGCGGACAAAGAAATAACGAAAAAACAGACTTTCGGTTTGGAACTGATTAGGCTTCTGCTCTTTGGGTAGTTCAATGTTCAATCCGACAGAAACTCCGCCGGCTTCATAAGCGCCTTTATTGGCCGCGTGCATAATGCCGCCGCCGCCGCCAGTAAGCACTCCATAACCATTTTGAACCAGGAGTTTGCCGACCTTTTCCGCTTCAGCACAAATCGGGGAATCTGAGTTGGTACGCGCGGAACCAAAAACTGAAATCAAAGGACCTTGTGTTGACATAATTTCGAACGCATCGACAAATTCAGCCATAATCCTGAAAATGCGCCAGGTATCATCTTTGTGGCTAGCTTCACTGACCGCGGTAACCTTATCCAGATACGGATTATGTAAAAAATCTTTCATGTTTATTCTTTCTCCTTGTGGTTGTTCAGTTAAGATAACTTTATTGTGGTAAAGGTCAAGAATGCAAGAGGTTTTTAATGGAAAAAGATAGCTCTAAATTGGCAAAAAAGCATTCATTAATGTATATTCACCGGTTACGGCATTAAAAAGATTTTCATGGAAGTAGAAAATGAGCAATATACATTATAATTTTGATACTGACAGCCAGCAAAATTCACGCATGCGTCCCGGTTTACGTTATTCATTAATTATCGGACTGGTATTGCTCGGACTGGTTGCTTTGTTTTTTGTCGTGTACAGTTTTTTTCCTGAAAACGAACCGGAAAACGGTAAGGCGGTAAATATAAAAGAAGAGCAAGCAAAGCCAGAGCCATCTTCTTTGCCAAAAACCGCAGAAAACACCAATTTTGAAACCTTAAAACCGACGGTGGCAACTGAAACAGTAGCTGTCCCGCTAAGTGAAACTAAATTCGATGGCCGTCTCATCTCCGAAATTGTTAATGAGGCAAAATCTTTAAATAACGTCAAGGAGTTTGGAAAGGCGCGCCGGCTTTTAAACCCGGTTTTAGAATCCGCATCCGTAAAACAGTTTTCTCCAGAATGGCTGGCCTTGGCAGAAACATTAAGCGTCGCTAATACCGGTATTTTCTTCACGGATGCCCCTTTCCCACCGCATAAAGTTCATTATGTAGTAAAACGCGGTGACTCTTTGGATAAGATTGCAAACGCAAACAATACCACAATTGAAGCAGTTCAAAAAAGTAATGGCCTTAAGGAAAACAGTTCTATTATTCGTGTCGGCGCAGTAATGAAGATTTATAAAGGCGATTGGCGGATATTGGTTTCTCGAAGCCGCTTTTTACTGATACTGCTTGATGGCAAAAAAATATTTAAAATTTATAGGATCGGGGTGGGACGTCAGGATAGGACGCCCAACGGAACTTTTGTCATTTCAGCCAAAGTCAAGGAACCTTCATGGTATGCGCCTGACGGAACCGTTATTCCTTATGGAAGTGCGGAAAATCTTTTGGGTACACGGTGGCTGGCATTGCGTTCTTCGGGTGAAACCAGCCCTGATTTCAAAGGCCTTGGTATTCATGGCACTTGGGAACCTGAAACTGTAGGCACGGATAAAAGCAATGGCTGTATCCGTATGCGTAATGAAGATGTTGAAGATTTGTATTCGATAATACCCCGGTTGACACCGGTTGAAATTACTGATTAATTGAGGTGAAATAATGGCTGATCCGATATTGGTTTTTGAAAAACCTATTTTTGAACTTGAGAAAAAAATCCGTGAGCTTGAAGAGCTTAACACCTCTGATAACATTGACGTAAGCAACGAAATAACCATGCTGGGCAGCAAGTTGCTAGAGACAATGCGGGCAATTTACGAAACGTTGACACCATGGCAACGTGTACAGCTGGCTCGGCATCCCAAGCGTCCATACACAATGGATTATATAAACATGCTCTTCAGCGATTTTCTGGAGTTTCATGGGGATCGGCGTTTTCGGGATGACGCTGCTATTGTCGGCGGTTTTGCCAAATTTGAAGGGCGGCGGGTCATGGTTCTCGGTACTCAGAAAGGACGCGATATGAAGGAAAACGTTTATCGCAATTTCGGTTGGCCTTCTCCTGAAGGATATCGCAAGGCGATGCGTTTGATGGAGATGGCGAACAAAGCCAAAGTGCCAGTCATTACTTTTATTGATACCCCAGGGGCATATCCCGGAGTTGCGTCTGAAGAGCGCCATATTGCCGAAGCGATTGCGGTCAACCTCCGTGATATGTTCGCTTTGACTGTTCCAGTTATTTCAGTGATTATTGGCGAAGGGGGCAGCGGCGGAGCTATAGGAATCGGTGTCGGCAATCGCATTTTAATCATGGAGAACGCGTATTATTCGGTGATTACGCCTGAAGGGTGTGCAGCGATTTTGTGGAAGAACCGATCATTTGCGGAAGTAGCAGCCAAATCACTTTGTCTGACCGCTTCGGATTTGCTTAAACTGAAAGTCGCAGACGCTATAATTCCTGAACCGCTTGGCGGCGCCCATAAAGACTATCTCGCTACCGTCGAAGCTATGCGCAAAGCATTGAAACAACATCTTGGTGAATTGTGCAAAATGAGCCCATCTAAACTGTTGGATCAGCGTTACCATAAATTTCGCCAGATTTCTGAATTTACTGAGGCTCCGACTGAGGCCGAAGAACCGATTCAAGACCAACCCTCCGGTCAAGCCAGTGATGAATAAGCAGCTTGGAATGGAAGTTCGGCAGGCAGTTGCCGATGATGCTGCTGCGATAAAAAAAATTCTTGACATCTATGCCGTACGCCAGATAGTACTTGAACGTAGCGAAGATGATATCCGTTCATACATAAAAAATTTCGTGGTTGCTGAAATTGACGGTGTCTGCCAAGGATGTTGTGCGGCACGCGATTTTGGGAATAATCTTCTGGAAGTTCGTTCGCTAGCCGTCAACCCGGATTTGATTGGCTATGGAATCGGTAAAAAAATGATTAATTTCATTATTGACCGGCTAAAAAATGAACGCCCGCAGTTTCGCCTTTTTGCACTCACAATGCGTCCTGATTTTTTTCAAAAAAATGGCTTCAGAATAGTTGAAACAGCGATGTTTCCTGAAAAAATATGGAGTGATTGTGCGAAATGCCCCAAAAAGGACTGCTGTGATGAGGTCGCAGTATTAATGGAATATGGTTTTTGAATCGAATGCTCGAATAATCCGGTCGATGGTATTACCAAATGATGAGGGCGTGCGAATTGACCGCTGGTTAAGCGAACGTTTTTCCTATCTTTCCCGCCATCGCTGGCAGCAGGAAATTAAAGTCGGACGGATAACAGTAAATGGTAATTCAGTTCGTAGTTCACGGCAACTTCATGTCGGTGAATGTGTAGAGTTTTGTCCTGAACAAACAGAGCCTCCGGTACAATTCGACTATCAAATAGTTTTTGAGGACGCGGATCTGCTGGTTGTAAATAAAGGCGGGCACCTGCCCTGTCATCCCGCCGGGGCCTACTTTAAAAATACCCTGTGGTATGATTTATCACAAAAATACGAGCAGGTTTTTATTGTCAACCGCCTTGACCGTGAAACATCTGGATTGTTGATCGTTGCCCGCAATTCGAAGTCAGCGGCAGTGTTGTCCGCTGGTTTTACTGAAAATCGCATTACTAAAATGTATTTTGCACTGGTATACGGTGAATTCAAATGTCCGTTGACTGCCGATGGCTGGCTTGGTCCGGATAAAAATTCAATGATACGGAAAAAACGCTGTTTTTCATTCGAACGGCCAGATAGTTCCGCAGAAAAAGCCTATACGGAATTTGAACCAGTCTGGAGCGAAGGCGGAATTTCGCTGGTGAAAGTATTTCCACATACTGGTCGCTTACACCAGATAAGGGCAACCTTATGCTCTATCGGTTTTCCCATTGTGGGTGATAAAATCTATGGTACTGATGAACAATTTTTTCTTAAATTTTGTGAGGATAAATTGACTGATGCGGATTGGGCAGAATTGAAGATGCGGCGTCAGGCGTTACATGCTTCATTTCTCCGATTCCTACATCCGTCAAACGGGAAAACGATGGAGTTTTCAGCACCGCTACCTGATGATTTTATTGCCTCCCACTGAAAAGGATGTTATCGAAAAAATCAACTGCGTATTCCATTCTAAAATATGACATTAAACTTCGCGCGCGCATTATGCGCGCGCGAAGTTTAGAGAATAAAGTTATGACATTTCTTAATAATTAAACTTGATAAAAATAATCAGATCATTGGATTAATGCAGTGTACTATCTTGAACAAGGCCTTGTCATCGACTGCTGGAACGCTACAACGCGGGCCATCATTCGGCGATTTCAGATAAAGGCAGTAAATTTAATAATCAGGAATATATAAAGTAACAGCGTTCTTTGAATAATATTAATCTGGCTTAGGACGGCGGCGTTCCTTATCCGGACTTCCGGATAAATTGTCGCCTCTATTCCCAGGCATAAACCATCCGCTAATACGGCATCTAGATAACGGTCCCTCTTTATCTTCGGGATCGCCCAAGGAACCGATTACGCCCACTACCAACGAGGTCGCTCCGTTTCGCTTCAAACTGTATATTTCAAGCGCATAGCCTTCCGGATCATCACCAATCGTGCAACTTCTGAAATCGTCATTCTCGGGATTTTTTATTTCGACGGTATTATCATTGATGATGGTTTCCAAATTATTGAGTATCCCGGTGATTTTAACCAAATTATCATTTTTACTGGCAGCAAGGCGGCGTACTGCCTGAACCTTTCGTGAACCGATAAAACGCGCATTTTCAATCACCAGTTGCTTGAATTGGGGTCCGCGTTTGATGCTTCCTTTTATTTTTACGATTGACCAGGGAGCGTTTCCAATATCAGGGCGTTCATCTAAGAAACATATGATGCTTTCATCAAGAAGCGGCATCAAAAATTTCCCTTGATATTTTGACCACAGTTTATCGCCATCCTGGATCTCACGGATTGCGGAAGGAGTAGTAAGTCCTGATATCGTGGTGTTTTTTTCTTGCAGCTTCTGATTGAAAGTACCGCCATGGTACATGTAGTTATTGTAAAGGCTGTTAGCGCTCAGTGCAGTTGGCAGCTCGGAAGGCGCGGGAGCGGTACTGCCTTTTTCCAGTGAAGACAATTCGGAAAGCTCTTCTTCATAAACTGGAATATCATATTTATTGCCATTAATAATTGGCGGCGGTTTGGGTTTCCGGTTAAACTGGACAATGAAACCAGATGCCTTCGCCCCGGTTTCGACGGGGCTCCATTTCCCATTTTTGTCTGAAAAATTAATGAGAACCTGCTTATTCTCTTTTTTTGATGCAGCTATTTCGTCAATCCAATTCTGATAGTTCAGCACTTGACCATCAGAAGTAATCCACTGATCTGAATGGTTTCTGGTAATTCCAAGAAAAAAATTACCGATAAATGGTGAAAGCCAATTCGTAATGAAGTTATTTTCTTCTTTTGAACTTGGAGTTACCAATACACCGCCTACTTTAGCCGCAGTTTTGGTTGCTTCTTCATAGCTACAGAATCCGGTATATAAACGATAGAATTTTTCCCCGTATTCGACATCAGAAGTATTTCCGAATACCGGCGCCAAAGGTTGTGACTGAATTTCTTGTGCCCAAAACACCGGACAAGCGAACAAGCATATAAAAAACAAAAAATATATCTTCATTGAAACAATTTTATCCTTAGAAAAGTTGAATTTTTAACGAGTTAAAACGGTAATATAGAGAAACTGAAACTATTATTGCCTTGGGGGGAAGTCAAACTCGGTATTGAATAATCTGGCAATTTCAACACACCCAATTTCTTCGTTTTCGCCTTCAGCTTTTATGGTAACCTCATCTCCACAATGCAGTCCCAGAGCAATAAGACTCAAAATACTGTTCAGTTCGACCGGGTCCTTCCCTTTGGGGCAAACTGTAAAAACACACCCGGGATACTCTTGGATTTTGTTTAGAATGACGCTCGACGGGCGACAGTGGATACCGGCCTGATTGACAATTTTAGCAGTTTTTTCAATCATAATTCCCCTTGAGTCTTTTTCTATTATTTGTAGTTCTTTGTTAACTAAATATAATAACCAATAATTTTTTTTCAACGAAGAACCGATAAGGAAATGAAAACAAAAAAATAACCAGATATAGTATAAATTTTTTCGCGTTTGATAAAGACAAATTTATGCTTAAAAAGAGCATTTAAAACTTGTTAATAGAGCATCAAGGTATATCTTAATCAAATGTAATTTTAACTTATTGAACAATCACCGACAGGATATAAATCATGACTGAATCTGAACGTAAAGATTTCCCAATCAGTATTGAAGACATTATGCACACTGCATACCTGCAGTATTCCTTAAGTGTAAACGTTGGACGAGCCATTCCTGATGTTCGGGACGGACTGAAACCAGTTACCCGCCGTATTCTCTTTGCGATGCGCCAAATGGGATTAACCAAATCGCATGCTTATACCAAAAGCGCAAAAGTGGTCGGAGAAGTTATCGGAAAGTATCATCCACATGGCGACGGCTCGGTATACGATGCAATGGTTCGTTTGGCTCAGGATTTTGCAATGCGTTCGCCACTGGTGGACGGACAAGGAAACTTCGGAAGTATAGACGGGGATCCCGCGGCTGCCTATCGTTATACCGAATGCAGATTGGAGCGCCTAGCGGAAGAATTGCTTCGCGATATAGAGAAGGATACTGTCGATATGATGCCGACTTTTGACGAATCGGCTAATGAACCTTCTGTTCTTCCTGCCATGTTCCCGCATCTTCTTGTTAATGGCAATACCGGTATCGGTGTCGGAATGGCGACGAATATCCCCCCCCATCGACTGGGAGAGGTTATCAATGCCACAATTTGCCTGCTGGAAAATCCGACAGCGTCAATTGATGAATTAATGGAATTTTTACCGGGTCCTGATTTTCCGACTGGCGCGATTATTCGCGGCAAAAAAGAGATTCGGCGGCTTTATCAGACCGGTAAGGGCTCAATCAGGATTCGTTCACGTGCGAATATTATTGAAAAAGACGGGCGTGAACAAATCATAATTACTGAGATTCCATATGCTGTAAACAAAGAAAACATGGTCAAGAGAATTGCCGACCTAGTTAAAGACAAGCGAATTACCGATATTTCCAATATCAGAGACGAATCAAGTCGGCGAGTTGGCATCAAAATTGTAATTGATGTCAAGCGCGGGGCAATGGGGACAGTAGTATTAAATCAGCTTTACGCAATAGGCGGACTTGAAACCAGCTTCGGGGCGACAATGCTAGTGGTTGACCATAATCGGCCGCGCATAATGAATTTATCGCAAATACTCCAGGCTTTTATTGACCATCGCATGGAAGTGGTAATCCGCAGAGCAAATTACGAACTGCGTAAAGCCGAGGCACGTGCTCATATTCTCGAAGGGTTACTGGTTGCGGTGGCAAGTATTGATGATGTGGTTAAAATCATTCGCGAATCAAGAACTAAAGAAGAGGCCGCCAATCAGTTGATGGCGCGTTTCCAACTGACCAAGATTCAGGTTGATGCTATTCTTGAAATGCGTCTTCATCAGCTTACCGGACTTGCCATAGAGGATCTTCAGAAGGAATATGAAGAAGTAAAAGAATTCATTGCATATCTGAATGAACTTTTGAGCAGTCGTGAAAAAAGAATTGAACTGATCAAATCAGAGCTTGAAGAAATCAGAGATAAGTATGATAATAAACGTCGTTCAGAGATTACCTTTGATGATACTGATCTGGATATCGCCGATTTGATCCCGCAGCATGATTGTGTGATTACGGTATCTAATACCGGCTACATAAAAAGAATGTCCGCCGACGACTTTGAAACCCAACATCGAGGGGGCAAGGGTAATCGCGGTATGGAAACCAAAGATGGCGATTTTGTTGAACATCTATTTTTTGCCAACAGCCATGACTTGATTTTCTTTTTTACCGATAAAGGGGTCATGCATTGGCTGAAAGTTTTTGAAATACCGGAAGGGTCGAAGATTTCAAAGGGGAAGGCAATTGTCAACATGATTAAGATTGAACCCGGTGAACGTATCCGGGCGATGCTTACTTTGAATGAAAACGAACTTGACAATCCGAACCGTTATATTATTATGGCCACTCGTAATGGCTATATTAAGAAAACTGCGCTCCCGGCATTTAAAAATTTGCGCCGCGCAGGTTTGCGGTCAATTATCATTGAAGAAAACGATGACTTGATTGATGTTTTCATTTGTGCCGCAGGCGATGAAGTTATTCTATGTACCGCAAAAGGAATGGCGTGCCGATTCGATCAGAAAGATGTTCGTTCGATGGGCCGTGTCACTCGCGGTGTTACAGGAATACGCTTTAAGATTGAAGGTGATTATGTGGTCAGTATGGTAGTGGCCGCTAGTATGAATCCTGATGTGGCGGCTGATCTGGTGTCTGAAATCGAGGTTGATACTGATGAGCCTGTTGATTTAGAAATAGCGGATGATGAGCTTGAGCCGGATGCTGATACCGAGCTTGAAAATGAGATTTACGGCGGTCCGGAAATGCTGGTGATTTCAAACGGAGGAATTGGTAAACGCAGCTATGTTTCCGCATATCGAAAGACCAGACGCGGAGCAAAAGGCGTTCTTAATATCAAGTTGCGCGAAGGCGAACTGGTAATTGCTGCGTTACTGGTCGAATCCGGAGAAAAAGCAATGCTAATTACTGAACGTGGACAGGTCGTTAAGATTCCGATTGACGAGGTCCGGCGGGTTGGGCGCAATTCGGTAGGAGTTACGGTGATGAAAATGAAATACAAGAATGACCGTATTACCAGTGCTATCAAGATAAAAGAAGATGACGAGGAAGATACTGTTGCTGAAAACGATAATATTGCCGCCCAGGAAAACAGCGTCGACAATATTGCCCTGACCAATGAAGTAGATGTTACGTCAGGTGAAGTTGCGGAAACAGATATAACCCCTGAAAATGTCGAGTGAATATAAAATCCTGAATTGCCGTAACCGCACCATAAAATTCGGCACTATGCCGCTTTTAATGGGGGTGGTCAATGTTACCCCGGACTCATTCAGTGACGGCGGGAAATTTCTTGTTTCGCATGATGCGGTAGCTCGTGCGTTGACATTATTGGAAGATGGCGCGACGATTATTGATGTTGGCGGAGAATCTACTAGATCTGGCGCAATTCCTGTTTCTATCGACGAAGAAATCGCGCGAACAAAGCCGGTTATCGAGAAGCTGAAGAAGGCAGCGCCGGATTGTCTGATCAGTATTGATACTCGTAATGCTGGTACTGCCGAGGAAGCCATGAAGGCTGGAGCGGATATTATCAATGATATCAGCGGACTTGGGTATGATGGTGAAATTGCCTCTGTTGCCGCTGCATGGAATGCCGGATTGATTCTCATGCATATGCGCGGTGTTCCTTCAAACATGCAATCGCCTGAAAATCTACGCTATCAGGATGTTATTGCTGAAGTTAAAGATTTTCTGGTCAATGCGGTGGAAAAAGCTTTGGCAAAAGGTGTAAAGCGTGATAATATTGTGATTGATCCGGGAATAGGGTTTTCCAAGGATATAAACTCAAATCATCGTTTATTGTTTGAAATTGAAAAGCTTAAGGAGTTGGGACTTCCGATGCTGGTAGGACCATGCCGAAAAACATTTATTGGAGAAGTTCTGAATATTGATGCCCCTGAAGAAAGGCTATTCGGTACGATCGGTGTTGCCGTTCATCTGGCAGAAGCCGAAGTCGAAATACTCAGACTCCATGAGATAAAACCGTTTCGCGAAGCGCTGACCATGTTTTTGTGGTGCAAGCATTACAGTGGAGAGAATAAATGATGTCAGTTATCGAATACCTCAGTCCGCTTCTTGAAATTGGGATTATGGCTTTTATTTTTTACATCATATTGTATTTTCTGCGAGGTACTCGCGGTTCTAATATGCTCCTGGGAATCGTTATAGTGTTGCTGGTCATGTGGGTTTTATCTTCACATATCTTCCATTTCGAAGTAGTAAGTTTCTTGCTCGACCGTATTTGGTCATTATTGGCAATGGCTTTAATCGTTATTTTTCATCCAGAGTTACGCAGAGCGTTTGCCCAACTCGGTACTGCCCCGTTTTTTTATCGGAACCGAAAAAAGGAGGCGATAGCTGAAGTCGCAACAGCCATTCTGAATATGTCAAGAAGAAAATGCGGTGCGTTAATTGTATTTGAACGCGAGAACGGTCTTCGGCAAATAGTTGATGATGCGGTGAAATTGGATATAAAATTAAATTCATTAGTGATAGAATCTATATTTTATCCCAACTCACCTTTGCATGACGGAGCGATTATCATTCGCAACGACCGTATTGTCGCGGCTCATGCAATTCTTCCGCTTTCCAGAGATATCAGTTTGCCGCGTGAGATTGGAACCAGGCATCGGGCTGCGCTGGGCATTTCTGAAGAATATGATGCGGTAACCGTGGTTGTTTCTGAAGAAACTGGTAAAATCAGCATAACTCATGACGGTGTGATGCATAAAAATCTGGGACCGGAAAAATTGATTCGACTTCTTAATGACTTTTTGGTGGAACGGAAACCACGAGGAATAATTTCAGAGAACGAAAATGATGACGATATTATGTATGAGAACAATAGCAGTGAAGGAGTTAACTGATGGTTGCTAACCGACAGCATGGTAATATTCGGAATATGCTGGTGCGTCTTCACCGGGCTTTTAAAAATGATTTCTGGCGTAAAATAATTGCCATTGCTTGTGCTGTACTGGTCTATTATGCTATCTCATATCAGCGCGATAACAATGATCCGATAAGAGTACCTGTGGAGATAATTTCACCTGAATCTTATATCAATATGTCTCCCAAACAATATGTCTATCTCAAATTGAGTGGAAATCGTTTTTTTCTTCGTGATTTAAACAGACTCAGCCGTATTCGCGCGATTGTGAAAGTGCCAGAACATATAGAATCACATAACATTCATGAATTCCCGGTGAAAATTGATGTTTCCAATATTGAAGGATTGCCTAAATTTGGCGTTGGAGTCAATAGCATTGAGCCTAATACCTTAAGTATAAACTTGGACCGTCGTGTCTCTAAAGATCTGAAAATTGTTGCAAATTATAATCAGGATGGCGAATTGTCCGCAGAATATTCGGTGACCAACGTGACTATAGAACCGCCGACAGTAAAGGTTTCAGGTCCTGAAAATATACTCAAAGATGTTACGGCTATATCCACTGAAAAAATTCCTTTATCCGGAATAAGCGAAAGCTTTGAATACCAGGTTTTTTTACGTAAACCGGAATATCTTTCTTTCGATTCTTTAGCCCAAAATTCGGTGCGCGCGCTGGTTGAAATATCGCGTCAGTATGAAAATCGGTTGATGAAGGCGGTTGCAGTGCGTGTACTGAAAATGCCGGATAAAGAAATAAAGGTCGAATTAAATAATCCTTATGTTGATGTGGTGTTAAAAGGTTCCAAAGATAAATTGGCGATGTTGAAAAATTCATCGCTCTGTCCTTATATAGATATTTCGTCATTGGAAGAAAGCGGCGTATATTCAGCAGAGGTATATTGCTGGGTTGATGATATTTTTATCAAGGTCAATGAGATTCATCCTCCCAAAATTCAAATCAAATTAACAGTACTTGACAAGAAATAAAATAACTTTGACAAAAGCATTTTATGATAGGCCCTATACTGAAAGTTATTCTTATTCCCTATCCGGTTGAAAATCCAATATATGGCGAACAGTAACTATAAAGACGGCTTCTTGTTTATTTGCTGATGAAGACTATTATGGCATTGAAAAAATGGCATTGAAAATAAATTTTAAATTACTTTTGCGGTTTGAAAGAATTAAAAATCAAAGTATATTAAAGGTTTGTTTGTAATTATTAAACAACAATAGCAGGAGATTAAAATAATGTATGCGATTATTAATGCAGGTGGCAGGCAATATAAAGTCAAGCCGGAAGAGTTTGTCGAAATGAATCGTGTTGCCGGAGACGTTGGCAACAAAATTACCTTTGAAAGTGTCGCTGCGGTAGGCGAGGAAGGCGGACAGCTCAATGTTGGGTCGCCGGCAGTTACCGGGGCAGTAGTTGAAGCTGAGATAGTTGAGCATTTCCGTGGCAAGAAATTGATCGCGTTTAAAATGAAACGTCGTAAAGGTTATCGCCACACAGTCGGACATCGTCAGGAGTTGACTAAGGTCAAAATTACGGCGATAAACGCCTAAAGTAATTCCGAAATTATGCGGTAATATGTTGAATATTTAAAAAGGTTCCGGCGTAGCTGTGAACCTTTTTTTTGTATAACAGGAAGGAAACATTATGAATTATGATTTAAATGGAGCAATGCTTGAAAGCTGTATTCCTGAGTTAAAACTGATCAACCGCGGTAAAGTACGAGATATTTATGATTTAGAAGATGCCTTGTTATTTATCGCAACTGACAGAATCAGTGCTTTTGATGTGGTTATGCCGGAAGGGATTCCAGGAAAAGGGCGAGTTTTGACACAAATTTCACTTTTTTGGTTTGAGTTGATGAACTGGTTGCCAAATCATCTTGTTTCCTCAGATGTGACGACGCGTCCAGAATTGCGTTCATATGTCGCAGACCTGCAAGGCCGCTCTATGATTGTAAAAAAAGCTAAAACATTGCCGGTTGAGTGCATAGTTCGTGGCTACTTGGTAGGAAGCGGCTGGAAAGACTATTGTAAAGACAGCATTGTATCCGGACATAAACTGCGTTCCGGCTATCGTCAGGCAGAAAAACTTGATGAAGCGATATTTACTCCATCTACCAAGGCTGAAATTGGTGAACATGATGCGGCAATTTCATTTAATGAAGTAATAGAAATGATTGGCGAAAATTATGCGACGCAGATCCGGGAACTGTCACTGAAAGCTTATAAAACAGCAGCTGATTATGCTTTGACTAAAGGAATTATTGTCGCTGATACCAAATTTGAATTTGGGATTTGGAATGACAAGGTTATTTTGATTGATGAAGTTTTGACTCCGGATTCAAGCCGTTTCTGGCCTGCAGATCAATATATTCCAGGCTCGAATCCACCAAGTCTGGATAAACAATTTCTGCGTGATTATCTTGAAACTCTAGATTGGGGAAAGACTGCTCCGGGTCCTCATCTACCCGATGAAATCATTGAAAATACTGCGGCTAAATATCGTGAAGCATGTCAAATATTGACAGGAAAAACGATATAAACCTGTAAAAACGGTCAGACCATTCGGTGATGGGTTGTAATTGTTGTTAACGCACTGTTTGATAAAAATTATAGCAATTTTTCCGACTCTACCAATTGGTGAAATAGAAAAAATAAAAGTTAACTTACTTTGGGGAAAGTTCATTATAGCACGTCTGCTTAATTGGCAGTAGCTTGCCGACTTTCATCTGCCCATAATGAATTAATAGCTTTCACTACTTTAGAACAACGCTCAAGCTGCCGGACGTTTTCAAAAAGAAACCAGAATGGCTTCTGATTGGCAATTCAATCTGCGGTTTATCGCAGTGTAGCCAAGTCCGCTTGAGATCAGAAGATTTGTGTCGCTTCTGCGGTTATGAAAATGACCATAGTCAAGATGTGTTCCATAGATTGAAGAAGTAGCTATTGAACCAATGCCGGGTAGACGAATTTGCCCGCCATGAGTGTGTCCGCAAAGCACTAAATGAAAATTTTTCATAATTTCGCGTCTGGATAATGCGATAACCGTGTCTGGATTATGAGTTAAAAGTATCCGATAACCGTCCATATAAAATTCAGGCGGTTGGGGATTGCCATATTTGAAGTCATCTGTACCGAAAAACGCCACATCCCCGTTTTTATACCATTCCTGGCATAACAGAGTGAAACCGGCTTGTTTGAAGTATTGACGCCAACGTTCTTTGGATATCCAAGTGCGACGGAATTCCCAATTACCGGGGATTGCTAATTTTACCGGAGCATTGATAACTGAAATTGATTGCAGTGCTTCATCCAAATGGCAGGTGTAAGAGGTTAAATCGCCCCCGAATATGATAATTTCCGGCTTAAACTCAGAACTATAATCATAAATATCTGACACAAGCGAATGGTAGAATTCAGACTGACGTTTCCAGTGTAAATCGGAAAAGAACAGGATTTTTTTCCCGATTTCATTTGTTTGACGAATATCATAATGCGTAAGTACAGATTTTTTTCCAATCCTGATGATATCTCGCGCATTATAATTTGATATCCGTATCCAATCCTGAAGACGACGCCTAAAATATGGTTTGACTATATCTTTTTTGATGTGTTATTCGCCATTGAGTATATTGATAATTTCCAGCGGAAGAGGCGAAACTTTTATAATCGTACATTTTGTTCCATCAGGTAGAGTAGTGCGTTGACCGGAAGTTTTACCGAGAATTGCTTCACCCATTCTAGTCTTATATGAAATCCAGTTTTTTTCCGGAACCCCGTCGCGAGCACCAAGCATGTAATAAGTTTCGCGATCCCCGTTTTCATTTTCAACTTCTACACAACTTCCGATAATGACACGGTCACGTACCATAACATTTTTAAAATCCATCGGCTGTATAGTACTCAGATCATATTCCAGTTCACTGCGGCGGCGCGAAAGGAAATTGCGACGCTCTTTAGCCGCATCATATTCGGAATTTTCTCGAAAATCTCCAAGTGCACGTGCGTTTTTCAAGGATTCGCGATTTTCCGGTTGATGCTTATTAATTAACTCTTGCAGTTCCTTGCGCATGGCATTGTGTGACAGTATGGACGTAAAAAGCTGTTCTGGCGGAGATTGCTGGTCAATATCATTTTGTTTGGAAGCGAGGATTTTTTCGCCAACCCCGTTTTCGATGTGTGAACGAACTTTTTCTGAAATGCGTGCCAGCTTGACGAGAAGACTCTGTTGCTCGCCACCGCCGAATGATGCCGAATTCTGAAGAGCAGAAGTTATCGCCGAAATATCATCCCCGGCATTGGCAATCAGCAACTTATGAAATTCAGTTTTATTAAGAAGCAGTTTGCGCAATTCACGTTGTGCTGGTTGCCAAGCCTTGGGTAATTTTTCTCTACCCAATGCGTGGAGAACCTGGTCTATAGTGATTATTTCAGTTAACTTTTCTCCGACTTTCTTATTGTTACGGAATATCCAAACCATGATGTCGCAACTTAATCGAGGCAATGCTGACACTGCGCTAGTAAATTCAGCATCTTCCGGGTCGCAAATCGCATTGATACAGCGCAAGGGCAACGCACATGCCAAGCCAGCGAGTACTGGTCCTGAATATGAGTGATGCAATAATTCTGCAACAGATTCCAACGATTTGACCGGTATTTCAGCCATTATCGCGACTTTTTTCATATCTGGATCACACTCCATTGCAGGAAGAAACGGTGCTTTACCTTTAAGAGGATCAAAAATTTCTATTGCAGCACTCTTCAAATCAATACGAGGAACCATCATGGCGACGCATTCGGCCAGTTTTGCCCCTTCGCGTAGAGCAACGTCACTTTTCAATCGCATGAAAAAATGTTTTATTTGATCCAGTTCGTCGTCAGAAAAAGCTACAGGCTCAGCTGATTCTGCTTTAAGAAGCGAATACATCTCTTCGATACTCCTAGCTGCGCATGAACGGCGCAGGTCTGAGGAAATATTGTTTGAAGAACGATCCCACCATGCTTCAAAATCAGCTAAAGTTGAGAAGTTTTTTGGAGTTAATGAAGCTAGTGCTATTTGTTTTATATTTTCAATGTCGATAGGAAGAATAGATTTCCTGGTCGCAGTATCGCGATATTCATTGGCGCTGAATTGCGTGCGTGGATCAAAGCCGGAAAGTTTGAGCGTATCTGGTCCCGGTTCGAAAAAATATGCTTCAGACAAAGCAATTTCCAATGGTATTGCCAGCGATCCCCCACCGCTAAGCAGTGTAATCCCAAGTGAGGTAGTTACGCCGTCAATATTGCCAAGTATCCCCCAACGTGGTGGCTTATCAAGAAAAACATTCAATCCGTTTTTTAATTTTAGCAAAGTCTTGCATCGCTTATAAACTTTTGTGAGCGGAACATTGTGATCACGTGCTCCCAGCGCGCGAAAGAAAATACTCTTATTAAGAAAATGAGGTAATAGGTGTTTTAATGACTCAACTACTGCCCGCCGAAAGATGGGAGAGTCTGCCGGGTCTAATGCTGCAACCTCGAGACAGAATTCCGCACGTCGTCCTTCAAGATTATCTGCCCAGTTTTCTGCAAGAAAATCAATATGAGGCGCAATATCAGGAACTTTTAGATCTTGATGTTTCCGCAGTTCTTGAATCAGTTTGTTCAGATATTTTCCGGTGTTGTCTTCCGCCGCCGCCAAAAAAAGGTCTTCTATTTTCATAATTTTGTAGTTGCCCGGTTTATTAGATTTTAAGATAGCAACAGCCTTGTTATCAGCTGAGCCTGTAAAATACACCATAAAAACCAGCTGTTCAAACCCTAAAAGTATTTTTACTTGAGGAAAATTTGATTCTTTTTTTAATAATTCGTTGATGGAATTTTCCAGCTTGAGTACTAGATTGAGATTATAATTGATTCATTGGATAATTAACGTGTATTCAGGTTTATTGTGAGATTTAATAAAATTTTCCCTAAAAAAAATATCGATTCTGGTAATCTGGCCTTTCTTATCAGCAAACGCGGTTTTCTTATTCGCATCTCTGCGGTAACTATTTCAGCATTGCTGGTGAGTCTCTCAATTCCTCCAGTGGGTTTAGGTTTTTTAGCTTTTTTTGCACTTGTCCCGTTGTTTTTGGCAATTTACGACCGCAGGCCGGTTGTTGCTGCTGGATATACTTTTGTTTATGGTTGTGTCTGGGGAGTCACAGCCTTTTTCTGGCTGCGTGAAATTGATCCTGCAATACCTTGGCTGATGGGGCCTGCTCAAGCGTTCTTTAAGATGATATGGGGTGGCGTAGTAGCTTTTATGTCCCATCATATATTGGGAAATTCTGCTAAGCATTTACTGGGGGTTCGCCGTTCAAACGGATTCGAAACCGATTATTTTCGTCAGTTTTTGCTGGCAGTTATTGTTGCTGCTACATGGTGTCTTATCGAGTGGTCGCGGTCATGGGTTTTACCTTGGAACTATTTATCAACTGCCATGTGGAACACGTTACCACTCATTCAAATTTGTCGCTATAGTGGGACTTACGGTATAAGCTTTTTGCTGATATTATTCAACGTTTGCCTTGCTTTTTATATTGTCAGTCCGAAATTTAATCATGACACAAAAAAAATAATCCGTCCATGGCCCCTAATTACAACACTGTTGCTAGTGATTTTGATGTTTTTAGAAGGGATATTTTTCATAATTCATCAAAACAGAAGAAAAATGAAAACTACAACATTTATGGCTGGATTGGTACAAGGCGATATTTCTCAGCGGCGTACCGCTAATAATTTTGAGGCATTGGAAGCACTTAAGATATATTTAGAGCTTTCTCAACAAATTCTGAATTCGTCGCCAATGCCGCATATTGTTATCTGGCCGGAAACTGCGGTTCCATATCCTTATCGAGCATATTATCAAGCAAGTAGAGAGTTCCAAAGAGGCATTCAATATCTTTCCAGAAAATATGATACTCCATTCTTGTTTGGAACTATTGACTTTGAAGATATTTCTAACGAGATTGAGCGTGATCCCAAAACTTATAACAGCGCTTTTCTAGTTGAACCCAGTGGCAATATTGATGCACGTTATCATAAAGTCCAGCGTGTTCCTTGGGGAGAATACATCCCTGGACGCAAGTATCTTCCTCAGTGGATTATCAAAATTATTGATATGGATCGAGACTTGACCCCAGGCACCTCACTTGATCCCATTCCGATTCTAAAAGGTGTTCGTGCCGGTGTTAATATCTGTTTTGAAAGCGTATTCCCTTATGTTTCACGTGGTGAAGCCAGACGTGGCGCCAACTTGCTGGTTGTTCTTTCCAATGATGCCTGGTATCCTACCAGTAGCGAGCCGGCGCAGCATCTCGCCAATGCGGTTTTTCGTTCTATAGAAACCGGGCTTCCGCAGTTACGTTGCGGAAATAATAGTACAAGTTGTTTAATCACGCCGACCGGATACATTTCTAAATGTCTTTTCATGGAACCAGATGAAAAAACGGGTCTTGTTCTGCCTGCGCCTGTTAAACGAGGTCGTACGGCAGGAATTATTCCAGTTCAGGTTGAAGAGCGACCGCGTAAAACTTTTTTTGTTCGGAACGGAAATGTTTTTATTTTATTCTGCTGGTTAGTTGTTATCAGCAGTTTTGTTTATATTTTTTTCAGCTGGCGTGATGGTCAAAAAAAATATCTTGAGATGTTTAATTCTGAGTCCGGTGTCCACAAATGATAAAAATTACTTTTACACAGCGTTTTGCGGCAGCACTATGCGGTATCCTCGGTTCCATTTCTTTTAACGCAAGTTTATCGTTGCTTGAATATCCCTTGGTCTGGTTGACGTTAGCGGTGTCCGCCGTTATCATAGTCGAGGCATTTTGCATCGCTTTTATGAAATATTCTCCATCATGGAAATTATCAGTAATTATTGGGGCGCGCGGGGCACTAATGCTCGGACTACTTATGATATTGGCAGCATGCGGGATTTTGATTTTTAACATCTTCACCGGCGAACAGATGATGGCATGGCTGCTCGTGATTTTTACTGTTGCATTGCTTTGGGTCTTCATGAACATTTTCATTGATTATATGAAAGGTGTCCATCATGAATTGCAGCAAAATATCTGTTCTATCCTTATGATTTTTGTATCAGTCACCGTTTTTATTTTTATTCGTTCACAGCAAGTAGTAATGATAATACCGCCTGCTATTTTGGCAGTAGCTATGGTTAATATTGCATTGAGTTCTTTACTTTCGGCAATCATGTCAAGGTAACCATCATAAAAAAACATTCGGCTATTGGATTGTGTGATAATACTTCTAAACTGAACAAAGCAGTGTCATTCACTGCAAACTTAAAGACGGAACGCTAACAAAGTTTTTGTGTTTTACAGAGCCCCAGAGTGACCCGAAGGGTTGTTCATAAAAACGCAAAATAACATTTAGTAATTTTGCAAAAGTTGTAAATATTTAATAACGAATAAGATATAGTAGCATTAAATTTATAACTGCTTTTATAGGATAATGAGCGGTGGCATCACTAGGAAAAATCAAGGGTTGCATTGCTATTTTCGGGCTAATGTAGTACATTCATCTTGTGTCAAGTGAAAGAGTTTTACTTGATCAAATTTTATTTAATAATGAGGAGAACAGCTGTGAGTAATGATAATAATCGCATTTTTTTGATTGCACTATTAATCCTAGTTGGTGGATTTCTGCTTTTCATGTTTCTGCCGAAAACTAATGCAAAAAAGAATGCAGATGCTCATGCAGGTACCAAGACACATGGAATGTCTCCTGAAATGCAGATGTATTCCAGGCGAATAGAAAATCCGCTTACTCCTGAAATATCTTTATCAATGCTTCAAAATGGAAACCAGCGTTACGTCCAGATGAAACAAAACACCCTTTCAGGTCTCAATCCGGAGCGGCGTAAATTTCTGGAGCATGGTCAATGGCCCTATGCAATAATTCTTACAACTTCAGATTCACGAATCTCTCCTGAATATGTCTTTGATGCAGGTCTTGGCGATTTAGTGGTTATTCGTAATGCCGGGCATAATTGCGAAGCTTCAGTATTCAGTGCAATTGAGAATGTTTTGATAAATGGAAATTGCCGCCTACTGGTTGTGATGGGACATGAAGATGACCCCACGATAAGGCAAGCTATCAAGAAGGTAGAACATCCCGATGCCGTAGAATCTTTCTGGACTGAAGCTGCTGTTCAAAAAATTGTTCCATCAGTACTCAATGCGCAGAAAGACAGATACGAAAAAAAACGTATGGAAGAAATTGTATCAAAATTGCATGTTGAATCAACGATTGCGACACTCAAATCAGGTAGCAAAATAATTCAGCGTCAAGTTGATTCCGGCAAAATTAAAATAATTGGCGCATATGCCAGAATTCGTACGGGGAAAGTTGATTTCATATCGGTTGATTAGTTTGATTATTTCGATATGAATAGTATATTTGCTGTTCATTTTATGCACTGCAATCTTTTAAAAGGAAAGTTGAGAAAATGAACGGAAAGGGAAGTAAGCGCCGTCCCGGCAACGAAAAGCGGTATCGTGAAAATTGGGATGAAGTTTTTGGCAAAAAGAAGTCAAAATAATTATGATACCGAGTTTGGTGAGACCGCATTAATTACGATTAATGCGGTTTTTTGTAGTTAAATAAGTGCAGTCAGCGTGAATAATCAATAAGCTAAAAAAGTAGTCGAATCATGGGGTTGCGGCAGTGTTTCCATCTTTATACGAAGCTGTAGCATCCACTTCGAGCTCAAAGCAAGAATGCTGACGGGGCCTCCAGAACAGAATTAAAACTCGCCAATAGTCTTCAATATTCGCGGTGCAGTCCTATTACCTTACCTTGAATAGTAACTTCTGACGCTGGGTAAAATTGTGAATTGAATGAGGCATTGGCAGGACGTAATTCAACTATATTTCCCGGAGCGCTAAAGTAAGATTTAACCGTAGTCTCATTGTTAACCATCGCTACTACAATATCGTTATTTTTGATATCTCCGGAACCGGTCTGCTTGACAATCACAATATCAGAATCATATATTCCGAGATCCCGCATGCTCTCGCCTTGGACTCGCAACGCAAATGCTTTCTCAGCTTTTTTACGATCAAGCAAGGCGCGACTTACAAAAATTTCTCCTTCTTTGTATTCATTGTTATCGCACGGTAATCCGGCATTAATTCTTCCAAGCAAGGGAACCGGTAGAGATAATGAAAGAAAAAGATTCTTTCTCCTAGGACGATTCAAGGTAATGCTTCGCGCTTTGGAGCTTCGTGTGAGTTCTTTTTTGCGTTGCAATGACCGTAGATGGGCAAACACCGTAGAAGTTTTGATGCCAAAATGTTCAGCAATTTCATAAACTGTAGGCGCCATGGCTTCGCGTTCAAGAAAATCTTCAATATAATCAAGCAACTCTTTCTGTTTGGCAGTTAATTCTTTCATCATTCAAATCTCATGCGCCATTACATTATATGAAATCCAATAACCTGATAATCTTCGCCGATTTTCACTAGGCTGACTGTAAACAGACGATCATAGACCAGCGTTTTGGTGGAAGCATCTGCCTTGGGACTTTCTTTTTCGAATTCAATTTTCCAAATAAAATTGCGCATCAACGGATTAGGATTAAAGCTTCCGAGAAATGTCGCTTCACCGATTTTACCATTTTGTCTAACCAACTTATCACAACTGTCATTGAAAAGCTTCAAGGTCATAGACTCTTTTGCTTCCGGAGTCAAATGCTGGCAAAACATTTCATAGTTTTTGGTTTTTATAGACTCAAATAAAATTTCGCCATACTGACGTCCGGTATCTTCAACCTCAGTAGTATTTTGCTCATCGAAATGCCGCAATTTAATCTCGGTTGACTTACTGCTTGCGCAACCACTTAACGCGAAAGCAATTACTGCAATTCCTAAAAAATTTAAACTTTTTTTCATAATGACACCTTTACCGGTTATTATTTTATTTCTACTACCGCGGCTTTGCTAAGCACGTCGACACTTTTAAGATTAAGCTCTCCGATAACCCAATATTTACCGGGATCCCGGGCAAATGGTAATCTGGCATTGATGAAAAACAAATTACCGGGCGCTATCGTCTGAATGTTGAAGCGCACAGGATGTTGTTCCGGAGGATCAAAACGTTTCCAGCCATTGTCGCGGACATCAAAGACATCAATACCCGGATCATATTTACGATAATATATACGGACATTTTCTTCTTCGCGTAAACGCCAGTCTTTCAATCTGACTTCTTTATTGCCGCAGTTCATGAGGGTTAGAGTTATTTCCGTATCGACTCCATTTTTCAGAGATCTTTGGCTAAGTGGAATAATTAATTTCAAGTCATAATCCACCAACTTTTCTGAAGCCTGATGATCCACCAGCAACAGACCCGGCTCACGATGTGTGCAGCTTATGCTTAATCCAATCATGAATGACATTGCCGCAATTATTGATATTTTAATTTTGATTGATTTCATAAATACTTTTTACTCTGGTACTTTTTGACCTTTCACTTTTTTTGCGCGAACCGATTCGACTCAATAAAATATAAATGATAATTAATACAACGCCTGTCCAGAAGGACCATTGCCCACCTTTTGATTCAAAAAGCGCCATAAGCGGGCTATTTTCTTTTTCGAGCAAATTAACCCGAAGGAAGTTGATGATCGATAAGCCGACAAAGAAAATCCCTGTCCAAATAACACATACAAAAATCATCACAACCAATTTAAAAAAAATTACACCAACTAATGATTCAAAATCCTTTGCCGGATAACTTTCGTATATTGTTCCAAGATGTCTTCTTTTACTCATAAGTAAATCGCCGAATATATATGTGAGATTGTGAAATATAATTTATTTAT
>JAAYPP010000200.1 GCA_012519765.1 Lentisphaerota bacterium | reverse complement strand
GATTATCACCGTTGTCTTAAAATGCTGGAAAAAACCCGCAAGGCGCTTTATGCCGGGAGTCTGTTCGAACAACTTCGCAGTGCCAACGTGATTGATTATCTATATCTGGCGGTTCCCCGCGGGCTGGTCTCTCCGGATGAATTGGCCAACGGATGGGGACTTTTGTATATCAATCCGGACTTGACGGTTTCTGAGGTAAAAAAAGCCAAAGCAGAAGAAACCACGGCGAAAGGGAAAATGCATTTTGTTCAGAATATCGCCGCCGCCGCGATGAAAAATGTTTTATTCAGTTGCGGAGTCAACCGTTTGCCTTCCGGTGAATTTTTCTGCACCCGCCAGCCGCGGAGACGCAACAAGAAGTTATGAAAAAAAGGTTTGGATTTAAAAAGATTCGCTACTTTGGCGAATATCTGCTGATTTTGTTGCCTTATTATCTGATCCGGATGATGCCGCATTGGATTGTCCGGATGCTCGTCAAAATCAGTGCCTTTCTGGTCTGGAATTGTGCTCGGCCAATTCGCAAAATCATTACTGCCAATTTACAAACTGCATTCCCGGAAAAAGATGTGCATTGGGTCATGAAAACCGGTAAAGCATCGCTGTTCAATACTTTTTATAACATTTTGGATTATATCTGGATGATGGGACGGCCCGACAGGATGAAGAAGTGTCTGCGCCTGCCTGAAAATATTTATAATGAACTTCATGGTTGTGCAGAATCGGGAGTGCGGATAATTTTCGTCAATCCGCATTTGGGCAGTTGGGAGGCTTCCGGAATAATCGCGACCAACCTGGCGGGAGTTAAAATGGCGGCAATTGCCAAAATTACCAGAAATCCGTTTCTTAATCATTTATTGAACAAAGACAACCGCGAACGGGGAGGAATAAAAATTATTTTTTCCAAGGGAGCCGTTCGAGAGACCTTGAAATATCTTAATGCAGGTATTTCCATTGGAACTTTGATAGATCAGAATACCAGACTGCGCGACGGCGGCGTATTTGTTGATATGTTCGGGATGAAGGTTACAGCGAGCCGGGCGCCGGCAACCTTGTGGAATTACTGCCGGAGCAACGGCATTCCGGCGAAAGTGATTTATGGAACCACATTGCGTTCAGGAAAAACGCTGACTCCGAAAATGGAATTCCTGTCAAAAGATTATTCCGAATACCCTGATGAAACTGCGATAATCCAGGAACTTACTGCCATTACGGAAAAATATGTCAGGAGTTATCCTGAACAGTATTTATGGCTTTATCAACGTTTTAAGTATATTCCCAGGGATATAGCGCCGGAATTAAGGTCGCGTTATCCTTTCTACGCAAAGGAGCCGGACAATAAATTTTTTTCCAGGTGTGCGGAGGTAAATAATAAATGGAAGCAGTGACGATAATTGAACATTCGATTTATTTTCTGGCGTTGTTAAATCCGGCCAGCAAAATTCTTTTTCTGACCGGTTACACTCCGGCTTTGAGCTTCAAAGAACTTTTTGAAATGTCCTGGAAATCATCATTAGCGGCATTGGCGATGTTGCTTTGTTTTGTGTTTATTGGCAAATTCGTACTCAATGTTGTTTTTCGCGTTGATATTTACTCATTGAAAATCGTCGGCGGGCTGGTGTTATTTTTTATCGGCTGGACGGCCATTCGTAAAGGAATGTTTTTTCAGACCGATGAACATAAAGTTCATGAATCTTTGAGTGAGGTGTCCATCGTACCGCTGGCAGCGCCGTTGATTGCCGGCCCGGGGACGATTACGGCTTCGATTTCTTTCGCGGCTGAATTTGGTATTCCGACGTGTCTCTCAGCCTTGGGAATAGCGTTGCTGCTCAATTTTGTGCTGATGCTTTTTTCTGTCGAAATCGGACGTTTGATGAAATTTTTGTGTATGACTGGTCCGCTAATCAGGATTACCGGCTTGATTGTGGCTACAGTGTCGATGCAGATGATGCTTTCCGGAGTTGGTGAGTGGCTGAAATCGATGCCTTGAGCATCCGAAAAGCTTATCGTCTAATTCCAAAATTCTTAGGTTGATTCTTTCGTCAGTAGAGCAGGGGACGAGTAAAAAAAAATCGTTAAGTCGTCGAGTAGATTTTTTTAATTGATTTTTTTTTAGTTGGCTGTATTATGTAAACTTGGCATTGAAAAACTACCATAATGGTGGTTATGAGCCTGGTTGAGGCGGCCGTCTCATATTTTTAGTGCTGAAATTTAATTTATTAATAAGGAGAACGCAAAATGAAAAGGTCTCAAGTTTTCAAATGTGCCGACAGCAAGATGGTAGTTGAAGTTTTGACCGGGGATGATTGTTGCGAGAATATCGAATGTTGTGGTAAAGCCATGCAGGAAATGACTGCTAATACAGTTGATGCCAGCAAAGAAAAACATGTTCCGGTAGCATCTGCCAGCAACGGCGGTATCAAAGTTAAAGTTGGCGAGGTTGAACATCCGATGACTGACGCTCATTATATTGAATGGATTGAAGTGGTCAACGGGCAGTATGTTAACCGTAAATATCTCAATCCGAATGAAGCGCCGGAAGCTGAGTTCTTTGTGCCGATGAGTTCCGGATTGAAATTGCGGATCTACTGTAATTTGCATGGTCTCTGGGAAAAACAGCTCTGAAAAATATTATTGGGGGAGGTAAATTATGCTGAGCAATGAAATGCAGAAAGCAGTTTGCGATCAGATTAACTACGAATTGTATTCTGCTTATCTTTATTTGGGTATGAGTGCCGGGATGGAAAATCTCGGATATAAGGGTGCGGCGCATTGGATGCGAACCCAGGCCAATGAAGAGATGTTTCATGGCGCAAAACTTTTTGATTATGTCCATTCGCGCGACGGTAAAGTCACTCTCGGCGAGATCAAAAAAGTTAAAACCGAGTACAAAACGATTCTGGAAGCGTTCGAATCGGCATTTATGCACGAAAAGAGTGTTACCGAACGTTTTTGTAAGTTAACCGATATGGCGTTGTCGTCAAAAGACCATGTCAGCAATTCAGTTTTTCAGTGGTTTATAACTGAACAGATTGAAGAAGAAGACAGTGTCCGGACGATTGTCGATCGGCTGAAACGAATCAAAGATTTGCCTGATGCACTCTATCAGCTCGACGCTGAATTGGGGACTCGTGCACTGTCGCCGTCGATCAATTTGCTAGACACCAGCGGCAATGCAAACTAAAAACCAGGTTATCTGATATCCAATCCGATCGGAGCCAACACTCCGGTCGGATTTATACTAAACCGAAAGAAGCGGGAATATGCAAGAATATCTCAAAGCAGTAAAAGTTACTGACAATACTTATTGGGTCGGCGCAATTGACTGGAATATCCGAAATTTTCATGGATATGCGACTGAACGCGGCACCACTTACAACGCATTTCTGGTGATGGATGAAAAAATCACCTTGATTGATACGGTAAAGGCACCTTTTTATGATCAGATGATGGCTCGTATCAGTTCTGTGGTCGATCCTTCCAAAATCGATTATATCGTTTCAAATCATGCTGAAATGGATCACTCCGGCGCATTGCCTCAGGCCGTTCGTGACATCTGCCCGGAAAAGCTTTTTGCTTCGCCGATGGGCGAAAAAAATCTCAATGCCCAGCTTGAAGTCGGTATTGAAATTACTGCGGTGAAAACCGGCGACAGTATTTCCATCGGTAAGAACAGTCTGTCTTTTATACAAACTGCGATGCTTCACTGGCCTGACAGCATGATGACTTATTTGAGTGGAGATAACATTTTGTTCACGCAGGATGCGTTCGGAATGCATTTGTCGGGAACGCGTCTTTATTACGATGAATATGATCAATCTGTTCTCGACTGGGAGAGCGAAAAATATTTTGCCAACATTATAATGCCATACTCCGGGAAAGTGCTGCAACTTTTAAAAAGCCTTCCTGAAATGAAACTTGATGTTCGCATGTTTTGCCCTGATCACGGTCCGCTTATGCGTCGTCCTGAAGATATGGCGAAGGTTTTGGGACAGTATGCGAAGTGGGCGCGGCAATACCCGGTGAAACGTGTTACGGTAATATACGACACAATGTGGCATGCCAGCGAACGTATGGCGTCTTCGATTTGCGATGGTGCCCGTAGCGTTGGAGTTGATGCTGAAGAAATCTGTATGAGATTTCATGACCGGAGTTATGTGGCGACGATGGTTTCCCGATCCGGTGCAATCGCAGTCGGCAGTCCGACTTTGAATAATAATCTGATGCCCACAATGGCTGATGTTATGACTTACTTGCGCGGTTTGAAACCGCAGCACAAAATCGGGTTTTCATTTGGTTCGTTCGGCTGGAGTGGCGAATCGGTCTCTCAGCTCAATGAATATCTTGCGGCAATGAAAGTCGAGATGATTAATGAAGGATTACTTTTTAAGTATTCACCGACCGCGGAAGAGTTGAAACAATGTTTCGACGCGGGCGTTGAATTGGCCAACAAATTGATCGCTAAGATCGAAAACCAGGAGGAATGTAAATGAAAAAGTATGTGTGTGATGTTTGTGGTTACATCTATGATCCGGCTGAAGGTGATCCGGATAACGGTGTCGCTCCGGGAACTTCTTTTGAAGATATCCCTAATGACTGGGTGTGCCCGCTTTGCGGAGTCGGCAAGTCATCATTTTCACCAGTGGAATAATTTTTCGCACGATTGAATTGTTTCTCAAATCCGCGCGCGCATAATGCGCGCGCGGATTTTAAAGCTATGCTATCCATTATTTCTGACTGGTTCGGATGTGGAAACTGCTGTTAGCTGGTTCATCAGATTCGTCAATAATAATCATGCAAATTGGCGGTGCGCAGACTCGACGGTTTTTAGGATAATTCATGGTTGGGAAAAACGCATAAACTGTGTATATTATACAGATAATTTTACGAGGTTAATTAAATGAAAATTACTGAAGATATTCTGAAAGCAATGCAGAACTGCATCAACGGAGTAGGTTCGATTACCGAATTTTCTCAACAGTCAAATATTACTATTGATACGATAACCAAATATTTGAGTCGCCAGACCAAGTTTATTCAACATGAAACTTGGCTAAAACTTCAACCACTGCTTCAGCCTTATTTGCTGAAAAACGGCAAGAAAGGTATTTCATCACGACCCAAAATTTCTTCAGCGTCCAAGCATCTCGAATTGAATTCAGATGAAAAAATTCTGCTCGATGCGTTTGCTGAATTACCTAAAGATATTCGTAATCAGAAGCTTTTGGAAATTGTTGAAATCGCCAAAAATGAAGTAAAAAAGCAGAACGAAGGAGTTTGAGATGAATTGGAATATCAGAACCGTAGTCAGTTTGGCAATATTATTGTTTTTGGCCGGGTTTCAGAGTTACGCTGCCGAATTAAAAATTGCCGTCATCGATATGGACAAAGTTTTTCAAAATTATGTTCGTACAAAAACGGTTGATGCTACATTGAAACAGCAATCCGAGGTTTACCGTTCCTGGATTCAAAAACTTAACGAATCCATGCTTAAACTCGAAGAACAATTTAAAATTCTGCGCAATGATTCCCAGAATATTGCATTGTCGGAAACCGACCGCGAAACTAAGCGTTTTGAGGCGCAAAAGAAATATCGGGAGTTTCAGGAAAAGAAGCTTGAACTTGAACAGTATTCGCAGGAAAAAAGCCTCCAGCTCAAGGAGCTTGAAACAAAGAAGCGTGAAGAGATTCTTAAAGAAATCAATCAAGAAGTAAAACGGCGAGCCACTCTGGACGGTTATTCACTTGTGCTTGATGCTTCGGGAAAGACTTTAAACGCGATTCCGACCATAATATATTTTCAGAGTTCGATGGATATTACAGAAACGGTGCTCCGCGACTTGAACCGCGGTGCTGCCGGGAAATAATTCATCAAAAATTTAAAGTTAATGCATAAGAGGGAAAAATGAAACAGTTGACCGCAGGAGAAATAGCCGACATCGTAAAGGGCGAAGTTATTGGGGATGCTTCACGAGTTATTACCGGAGTTAATTCCATTAAAGAAGCAGTTAATGACCAGCTTTCATTCGTGGGCAATGATCATTATAAAACGCAACTGGCTGACTCTTCCGCCGGTGTAGTATTGGTTAACCGTGGTCTCGCCAGCGAGCCGACCAGTGGAAAAACTTTTATAGTCTGCGAAAATGTTGATGCCGCTTTTTCCGAAATTGTAAAATATTTCGCGCCAGCCCCTCCAGCATATCCGGAAGGAATCCAACCCGGTGCTATAGTTGCCGACAGTGCTAAAATCGGGGCAAGAGTTCATATCGGAGCCAACGCAGTGGTGGCTGAAGATGTAGTCATCGGCGACGATACGATAATCGGAGCGGGGAGTTATGTCGGGGAAAAAACCGTAATTGGTAACCACTGTTTGATTTCGCCAAATGTTACGATTATGCATCGTTGCAAGCTCGGCAATAATATCATACTTCATCCCGGCGTGATAATCGGCGGTGACGGTTTTGGTTTTCAAATTACGGATCGCGGTATTTTCAAGATTCCACAGACCGGAATCGTTCAAATTGATGATAATGTTGAGATCGGCGCCAACAGTACGGTTGATCGCGCACGTTTCGGACGCACTTGGATTAAGCATGATGTCAAAGTTGACAATATGGTGATGATTGCTCACAATGTTATTGTTGGAGAGTATTCAATCTTGATTGCACAATGCGGCATTGCCGGAAGTGCCGAACTGGAACAGGGAGTAATTCTGGCTGCTCAGTCGGGAGTAAACGGACATATCACCGTCGGTGCCGGAACCAAGCTTGCCGCAACCTCAGCGATTGCCAAGAGTTGTCCGCCCAAATCAGTGTTGCTCGGTTTGCCTGCTGAGCCGCAAAGGGAATTTATGACGCGTCATGCAATGCCGCGAAAATTTGAAAGGCTCAGCAACAGACTTAAAGATCTTGAAGCGGAAATTGCAAGCCTTAAGGCCGAATTGAAAAAGTGAAATTTCCGTTCCTTACCGCCATATTGGGCGTCGGATTACTTTTGACGGCAACCTTTGCCCAAACCACGGACGCGGATCCCGATAGTTCGCCGGCTGATTTGTTGCGGATTGCAGCGCTAAACGGTGATGCCAATGCTCAATTTGAGCTTGCTAATCAGTATTATCGGGGTGAAGGGCGCATATTGAATTATAGCATTGCCGCTCACTGGTTTCGCCGTGCTGCCCGTCACAATCATCCTGGAGCATTATTTAATCTAGCGCTCTGTTATGAAATGGGGCTTGGAGTTAACCGGAGTAAGTACCAGGCATTCCATTACTATCGTCAGGCTGCGGCCGTCGGCGTACGTGAAGCACGTTTCAATCTTGCGTTATGTTATATCTCCGGGGTTGATGCTGAAAATCATGATGGCGACAGAACTCCGGCAATTCTTCCGGATACGGTGCAGGCGGAAGAATTATTGAAAACCTTAGCGCAGGAAGGTTTTACTCCGGCAATGCGGGAATTGGCCGGTATTTACCTCGACCGTCCGACTGATCAGCGTAATCCTGAAGAGACCAGGCAGGCGTTTCAATTGTTGCTGAAAGGGGCGGAAAGCGGGGACTGTGCTTCAATGCGTCGTTTGGCTGATTGTTACTACGGTGGCTGGGGATGCAAGCAGAGCAGCTCGAAGATGATTGAATGGCTTGAAAAGGCAACTGCCAGGAATGATGCTGAAGCCGCTGCCAAGCTTGCATTCTGTTATGAATCAGGAACCGGCGTGACTCCGGATCCTGAAAAATCGTTTAAATATTTTGCAGAAGCTGCCAAGGGCGGACAGTCCATGGCACAATACAAAATGGCCGAATACTGCGCTGCTGGAATTTATACTGAAATTGATATTCCGCAATCGCTGGAATGGTTGAAGAAATCAGCCTCAGCGGGCAATCATTTTGCGTTGTTTAAACTTGGAGTTTATGCGGCAGAAGGCATTGGTATGGCAGAAAATCGGAAGATGGCTGCCGAGTTGTTTTATGAAGCGGCAAAACTTGGGAATGTTCATGCGCAGTTTAATATTGCGTTATATTTTCAGAAAGGCGAATATTTGCCCCCTGATGCCGGTGCTGCGTTTTTTTGGTTCAAACGTGCCGCTGAAGCTGGAGATAACCGCGCACAATTTCATTTGGCGTTGTGTTATATGAAGGGGACTGGAACGCCGAAAGATGAAGCTAAAGCGTTTGAATGGCTAAAAAAATCCGCGGAAAACGGCAATGTTGAGGCGCTCAGTCTGCTGGCGGTACCGCGCTGAAAAAGAATTGTTGCGAAACAGCGTTTACATTTGATTTATGAAATCTTTGACCGCATCCAGAAGGTTATTGGCCACGGTCACATATTCGGGGAGTGCGGTCGTATCAAGGGTCTGCTGTCCGTAACCGGTTTTAACGAGATAATTTTTAGCGCATCCGGCGTTATGTCCTGCTTCAATATCGGAAATACGATCGCCGACCATGAATGAATTTTCTGGCGAGATATTATATTTGTCGATGGCGTTCAGGAGCATGCCCGGATTTGGTTTGCGACATTGGCATGTTCCGGTATAGTCTTCATGGTGAGGGCAATAAAAAAAGTCGTCGATAGTCGCCTTTTCTGCGGCCAAAAGTTCGCTGATACGCCGGTTGACTTCAATAATATCCTGTTCTTTATAATATCCGCGTGCCACGCCGGCTTGATTAGTTACTACTACGGTAATGAAACCATGAGCTTTCAGCAACTTAAGTGCTTCCGCAATTCCCGGCAGGATAACTACTTTATCCGGATCTGATAAATAATTAACCTCTTCATTTACTACGCCGTCACGATCAAGAAAACATGCTTTATTCATAAATTAATAACTCGGGTCAAGGTTGTTTTTACGGTGAAAAGTATTATAGTAAAATTCATTTTTGAAATTACAACCAGATAATCAGGTTTTTATGAAAGACGTAGCGGAAATAATTAAAAAATTAGCTGATGGTGAAATCGACATGATGACAGCATTCGCTTCAGCTTACAGTATTGACGGCTGTGCTGATATCGGAGTGGCTCGAATCGATCATCACCGGAATGCCCGTTGCGGATTTCCTGAATTTATATTTGGTGCAGGAAAAACGCCGGAGCAAATCTGCGAAATTATTTCTGAAATACTCAAATCAGGACATCCGGTGCTGGCGACTCGCATCAATGAAAGTTCTGCAACTGCAATAATTCGTGTTTTTCCGATGGCTGAATACGACAAGGTTGCCCGAACTCTGATTATCCGTAATGGGGCTGTCCCGGAAAAAAAAGGGCAGGTTGCGATTGTTACTGCCGGAACTTCCGATCTTGCTATTGCTTACGAAGCTTCTGCTGTACTTGAATTGTGTGGAATTAAGTCAGAAATCATTAACGATGTCGGAGTGGCCGCAATTTACCGTATTTTTGTAGAATCAGAACGACTTAGAAGCGCCGATGCGGTGATCGTCATTGCCGGCATGGAAGGCGCCTTGCCCAGTGTGGTAGGCGGCTTGGTCAAATGCCCGGTTATTGCGGTTCCCACCAGCGTCGGCTACGGGGCGGCGTTGAACGGTTTTTCCGCACTGTTGGGAATGCTGAACAGTTGTGCTTCAGGAGTTACCGTGGTCAATATTGACAACGGTTTTGGAGCCGGATGTGCGGCAGTCAGAATTATCAACGGCATTCGTTAAAACCATTCACGCAAGTGTGCGCCCCGGCTTTAACCTTTTTCCGATTGAGGTTTAGAGTTTACGGCAAATCGGTATATATTCGAAATTTATTATTGTTAAAAATCTTTTATTCATAGGGAAAATTATGAAAAAAAATCCAAAATATCGTTATCCTGAACCGATAAAAATAGAAAACCGCCAATGGCCGGATCGAATTATAACTAAAGCACCGATCTGGACTTCGGTCGATTTGCGAGATGGTAATCAGGCATTGCCGGTACCGATGAATCCGGAATGTAAAATAAGTTATTTCAAGATGTTATGCGACATCGGATTTAAGGAAATTGAGGTCAGTTTCCCGTCTGCGTCACAGGATGATTTTGATTTGGTGAGACGCTTGATTGAGGAGAATTTGATTCCGGATGATGTTCGAATTTCGGTTTTGACCCAGGCTAGAGAACATTTGATTGACCGGACGGT
>JAAYPP010000028.1 GCA_012519765.1 Lentisphaerota bacterium | reverse complement strand
ATTTCTCTGCTAAAATCCCCCAAGTTTAGCGGAATGCCGCATTACCGGTTCAGTCCCGTCAGGATTAATACTGTAAACGGACATAGTGGTAATCAGAAATTTTATGGTTGGTACAGGCACAGCTTTGATTTTTTCCACTTCCTGTTCGCTTAGCGGATTGTCCAAAAGGGTCAAAGTGCAATGAGGCTGATATGGGAAACGCACCGGTTCATAATGAATATCAGCCTCGCCAAGCCGCCGATGAATATTATTAAAAATTTCAAAATTATCCATAACAAAAAAACAGATTCCGGTTCCGGCGAAACAATCAACCCCGATAAAACCGGTGGTAAACGGTTCAAATTCAGCAGCGACGCGATCCACTTCATTGAAGACACGCCGGAACGGCTGTCCGGGCGAAATGACTCCGACTCCAGAGGAACCAATAAGCGAAATCTCCGCATTCAAATTTGCGCGTTCCGGATCCAAATCCTTGCGGATCTGCTGAATTTCTCTGCTGACAGCATCCGGCAAGTCCAAAACAATGTATGTGGGGCGATTGAACATGTAAATCCTATAACTGTGCTCTCATCATTATCGATAATTAATCAATCACTTTATCAACAAGCTCACGATCAAAAAAATTGGTTGACATACCGGCATCAACCACCAGCGTCTGCGCGTTGATTCCGGATGCCCGCGGACTGAGCAGAAATGCCGCAACGTTGGCGACTTCTTCAGTTTTTAAGGCAGCTTTGCGCAAAGTCGCTTTCTCCGCAAACAAATACGGTTTGATATAACCGGGAATCCCGGCAGATGCCGATGTTTTCAGCAGTGACGCGCCGACGGCATTGACCCGGATCCGGCTATCTGCACTCAATGATTTAGCCAGAAAACAGATGCTTGAGTCTAACGCGGCTTTGACCGGTGCCATAAAACCATAGCTTTCTGCCGCCATCCGCGTGGTCGAAATCGAAACCGCAATCATTGCGCCATCCTGCTCCATGTGTGGTTTCAGCAATCCGGCCAGACGGATAAATGAATAACATGAAATATCCATAGCTTCGAGAAAATCATGCCGGAGCGTATCGTGAAATGCTTTGATGCCTTCAGAATAATTGGCAAACGCCACCGAGTGAACCATACCGTAAAGTGTTCCGTGTTTGGCGGCGATATCTTCAACCGTCTGCCGCATTGATGCGTCATCGGAAAAATCGCAGAGATAAAATTTACTGCTGGGGAAAAACTTCTCAACCACCGCCGCCGCTTCCTGTTTCTGAATTGAAAAAATCAGTTCAGCACCTGCTTCAGCCAAAGTGGCAGCGATGTGAAATGCCACACTTTTGCGATTGGCCACTCCGAAAACTACAATTTTTTTACCCTCAAGTTGAAGAAAACTCATTCTACAGCTCCATTAATTTGATATTACAACCGAATAGAGTATAATTCCAAGTCTTAAATTCGCGCGCGCATTATGCGCGCGCGAATTTTAAAGTGATATTTACGACAGCCTGAGCGCCCCGATGATTTCAGCAACCGATTTGCAGTTATGTTGCTCCAAATAATCGTTAATACCATCAATAACCTTAAGTGGCGCATAGGGATCCGCAAAAATTGCCGTTCCGACCGCCACTGCTGAAGCGCCAGCCAGCATGAATTCAATCGCGTCGTCGGCATTCATAATTCCACCCATTCCGATTATCGGTACTTTCACCGCCTGCGCCACCTGATAAACCATGCGAATCGCGATCGGTTTGATGGCAGGTCCACTGAGTCCTCCGGTCAAATTGGCAATTTTCGGACGCCTGGTTTTGATGTCGATCGCCATGCCGGTAATGGTATTGATCAGCGAAATCATATCCGAACCGCAATCAACTGCACAACGTGCAAAATCAGCGATATTGGTAACATTCGGGCTCAGTTTGGTAATCAGCGGAAGCGAAGTTGCCTTACGAACTGAACTCAAAACCTTGGCCGCGAGATTCAGATCAGTACCGAACGCAACCCCGCCTTCCTTGATATTCGGACATGAAATATTGATTTCCAGCGCTGTGATTCCGGCACAGTCGGCATCAAGCCGGGCCGCTACTTCGCAGTAGTCTTCAATAGTTTTACCCCAGATATTGACAATCACGTCTGCCCCGGAGGCTCGCAAAAAAGGCATATATTCGTCTCCGGTCAAAAATTTGTCAACACCCGGCCCCTGCAATCCGATCGCGTTAAGCATTCCACTGGTGACTTCGGCGACTCGCGGCGTCGGATTGCCATGACTTGGAAAAGGCGCAATCCCTTTAACGACAACTGCACCAAGTTTACGCAGGTCATAGTAGTCCTTGTATTCAAAACCGTAGCCAAAGGTTCCGGATGCGGTCATTACCGGATTTTTCAGGGTAACCGGTCCCAATTTTGTAGTTAAATCAGCCATGATTATTTCTCCAGATACAGTTGTTCGGAATTAAATACCGGACCTTCTTTGCAGCTGCGGGCGTAACGCCAGCCCTCAGGAGTGTCGGCTTTAACTTTCACTACGCAAGCGAAACACGCACCGACTCCGCAACACATCAGATGGTCTAATGAAATTTCGCCGGAAAGGTGATTCTTCTGCAGAATACTGGCCACCGCCATCAACATCGGTTCCGGGCCACAGGCATAAAAACGCCATTTGCGAGTTGTTTCCTGCTGAATAACCTGCTGCAGCAAATCAGTTACCAGCCCTTGATGTCCGGCGGTTCCGTCATTGGTCGCAACCCTGACTTCAAAACCCGCAGCTTCATATTCGTTCACCAATAACAAATCGGAGGCGCTGCGTGCGCCAAGCAGCATCAGACCGCCGTTGGAAGATTCTTTGGTCAGCATGAAGGTCGCCGCCGCGCCATAACCGCCGTTGACCAGAATCGGATATTCATCGGCGGCCGGAGCGAGAAAAGGATTGCCGAGCGGCCCCATGAGATCGCAGACTGTACCGGGCTGAAGCTTGGAAAGTGCAGTCGTCCCCTCCCCGACACATTTGTACAAAACCCTGAGCGCACCATCTGAACTGCAATCACAGATACTGAACGGCCGACGCAATATGCGGTGAGTCAAATTAGCTATCTGTACATGTACAAAGTGTCCGGGACGGGCAGCCCGGCAAATTTCCGGAGCGTAAAAATCCACTTGAAAATAACTTCCTTGAATAAGTTTATTGCTTATTATTTCACCGGTTTTCATTGGTCGTTTCCCTTGCTGATTTGTTGTAATGCAGTCCAAACCCGATCCGGAGTTACCGCAGTCATGCAACACGCCGTACCGTTTGGACACTCGCGTTTGAAACACGGAGCGCACGGTTGTCGTTCAAAAATAATCTGCCACTTCGCCGAAATCGGACTGGTTGACGAATAATCGGTCGGCCCGTAAACAGCCACGCCGGGAGTTCCCAGAGCGGCGGTCAGATGCATCAGACCACTGTCATTGGCAACGAGTGCATCGACACGTTTTAGAACCGCCATCAATTCAGACATCGCGGTTTTGCCGCACAAATTTAAGGTATTTTGAGCTGGCAAGCCGGCCAGAACTTCTTCAGCAATCCGGTTTTCAGAAGCGGAACCAAACACCAGTACAAAACCGCCGCGCTCAATCCAGCGTGCAGCAATGGTTCTGAATGATTCAGACGGCCACCGCTTGGCCGCACCATAGGCGGCGCCAGGAGCCAGCCCCAACAATTTGCCGGGCGGCAGATACTGTGGCGCTTCCGGAAGCTTGAATTCCGGCAGTTCGCCGTTCCATTCCGGCGCACCAAGTGCTTTAACCAAACTCAGATACCGATCAACATGTTGAATTCCGTGAAGTTCACCGGGCTTTATTTTTGGAAAATGGAAACTGCGTTTCATCAAAATACTGCGTCCGCGTGCCGCAGCACCATACAATTTTGGGATGCCCAGCAGTTTTAGCAATACCGCGTCACGCAAAGAGTTGTTGAACAATATCGAAAATCCATAACGCGTACTGCGAATCCGCCGACGCATTCGCGGTTCCCACAATCTTTTACCGCGCGGATAAGCAAAAACCTGATCCACAATCGGCAGTGCCGCAAAAAGTTCCTGCAGATATTCCGGACAAATTATGGCAATTGCACAGCCTTCAGGTGTGATTTTACGCAACTGCATCAATGCCGGAATAGTCATTACCGCGTCACCGAGCCAGTTTGGCGAACGTACTATAATTCCGTTTTTAAAATCAGCCACTGCCAATTTACGGACATCAAACTGCGGCGCGGTATCTGGCCATGGACGATTATCAGTCATAACTTTTATTTTAAAATTAGCGCGCGCATTATGCGCGCGTGAATTTTATATCCCATTTTACAATTTAAAATCAATCAAAAATGAACTTGATGGACTGCTTACATTCAATCCATAATCTGTTTACAATACGATTCTGAACCCAAAAATCAAGCATAGCGCAAGGTAAGCAAGTCATTGAATTGTGATTTTAGCCGCAAGTTTTTCCTTCGCTAATATAATTACGGGCTGGAAATATCGCTTCAAACTGCTATTTTAAACAGCTTGAACCCATAACCTTAAAAGAAAAAAGAGGCGAAAATGTTAATTAGACGCATAAATTCGGTATTTCAGCGACATGGACGATGGCTGTTCGGATTAGTCACCATATTGATAATCGTATCCTTTCTCGGGTTTCTGAGTCCCGGCTTCACCGGAATGTTCAGCGGTACCGGTAGTTCTCGAACCAGCACGGTCGGAGAAGCATTCGGTCAAAGCATTACGATTGAAGATCTCCGTACTCAGACTACGCGCAGCATGATAATTTTTTCGCTCCTCTATAATCGCCCGGTCAGTGACCGGATGATTGAGCAAGCGGCTTCGCAAAACGCGTTTCAGGCGGCAATTCGGTTGAGAGCGGCTAAGCATCGCGGTATTATTATCAGTGATGAAGAGGTTGCCGATTATATCGCTTCCGAAAAGAATTTTCAAAAAGACGGCAAGTTCGATATTACTCTATTTGATAAATTCATCGATGAACAGCTTAAGCCGCTGCAACTCAGCCCCGCTGATCTCGATGAAAGTGTTCGTGATTTTCTAGCGCAAAACGCTCTTGAACGCATTGTAACCGAAAACATCGTAATCACACCTGATGAAATCGATAATTTCAACAAGATGTTAAACCAAAAAATCGAGTTAAGCGTGGCGAATCTTAAAGCGGAAAATTATGCAAAAGAAGTTAAGATCACGGATGAAGAACTTACAAATTATTTCAAAACCAATGAGTCCAAATATCAAATTCCTGAACGTTACAAAGCACTTTTAGCAGTATTTTCTTTTGAGAAAGTAGAGCCTCTCGACGAAGATTTGAAAAAATATTATGAAACAGTCAAATCAAAATATTTCAAAGACGGCAAGGAACAGCCTTTTGAAGCAGTAAAAAAAGAACTCTCAAGCGAATACAGCCAGAAAATAGCCAGGGAAAAAACCATTCGTAAAGGACAACTGTTTGCCAATGTCGTTTATGAAAAAACCAACGCTCAAACCACTGCCGAACAACGCAAGACCTTTGTTCAACTTGCCGCCGCCGAAAAATTGCGGATCATAGAAACTGACTGGTTTGCCGCCGACGCCACTGCCATCGGCAAATTGAATGAACCTGCAATCATCAAAGAATTTGTGGAAATTTCCGGGATTGTAACCAACGCAGTTCCCGGGAAAGACGGTATTTATGTCGGATTCCTTACTGATAAAGAACCATCGCGCCAAGCCACTTTTGCAGAAGTAAAGGAACAAGTCAAAAGTGAACTGACCAATTTGAAAGCATTGGAACTGGCCAGACAGAATGCCAGAGATATTGTAAAAAAACTGGCGCAATCTGAAGGCAAGGTCGCTGAAACTGTTAAAAACGATCCACTTTTTGCCGCAATTCCAGCTTATACGATGATGGCGCCGCCGCAAATTCCAGACTCAAACTATATTTTGCAACAGACTGACAAACTCTCTCCGAACGGATTTTCACCAGCTGTTGATACCACCACCGGAGCGCTGGTGGTGGTGATGCTGAAGCGCAGCATGCCCGACAATAAAGAACTTGAAGAAAAACGCCAGATCGCGGAATACATTTTAAAGCAACAAAAATCCAATGCGGCATTTTCAGCTTTTAACGCATGGTTGCAAGCCAATACCAAAGAATACAGAAATCAATAACCTGAACCCGGTAAAACCGGTGCCGTCAAGGCGTGAAAAGAGGAGGACAAACGAAAATTGAAAAACAGTAACTGGAAAGGGCATCGCGATTTTGCACTTGGAAAACATATGACCATTGAGTTTTATGACTGCGATTCCCAAATTTTAGCAGATGCCGCTCAAATGGAAGAAATTTTTGTTGAGGCGGCTCTGGCCAGCGGCGCTACTGTTTTGGGACAAAATTTTCATGCCTTTGAACCCCAGGGCGTAAGCGGTTTTATCATTATTGCCGAATCTCACTTTTCAGTACATGCCTGGCCAGAACACGATTTCGCTGCAGTCGATATTTTTACCTGTGGTGAAAGCATAAGCTTTGAAACCGCCGTCGAATCACTGAAAAACGGCTTGCAGTCCCAAAACACCATCATCTCCAGCGTAATGAACCGTGGTATCGTTTCCAACAACGGAATTGAAAGAATGGTACCGATCTATGAAGGTAAAACTGAATCTTACGCTTTAAGCTGGCAATCGCGCTTTGAAGCCAGTAAAGCTTGGGGTTTACAGGCATCGGTAGATGTTTATAACTGTGATCCGGATATTATCCGCAACGCAGATGCCATCAAGCAATATGTTTCAGAACTCTGTTCAAAACTAAACATAAAACGTTGCGGCGACACTACCATTGTTCATTTCGGCAACAATTCCCAGGTTGAAGGCTTTACCATGACTCAACTGATTGAAACGTCGCTGATTTCCGGTCATTTTGCCAACACCTCAAACAACGCCTACATCGATGTTTTCAGCTGCACATATTTTGAGCCGCGTGAAGTTGCTGAATTTTCAATTGATTTTCTTAAAGGCGCGCATTATCGGATGCAGGTCGGATTGCGTCGCTGAAGAAGGAGTCGTAAATGGGTAATTTTCTCAACCAAAACTGGCTTGCCGAAACTAACGAAGGTTTTGGAATCGCAGTCAAAATCAGAAAAAAACTTGAACACATCAAGAGTGATTTTCAGGAAATTGAAGTTTATGATACCGTTAATCTTGGAAAAATGCTGGTACTTGACGGAGTCATTCAATTGACCGAATTTGATGAATTCGGATATCAGGAAATGATGGCACACGTGCCTTTGTTTTCGCATCCAGACCCCAAAAAAGTTTTGGTCATCGGCGGCGGCGACGGGGGTGTATTGCGCGAAATCGCAAAGCATGACGGTGTCGAATCTATTGATATTTGTGAAATTGACGCGATGGTTATAGAACTTTCAAAAAAATATTTGAATTCACTGTCCTGCGGCTATGATGACCCGCGGGTCAAAGTCCATGTCGCTGACGGCAGCGAATTTGTGAAAGAACGTCAACAATTTTATGACGTAATTATCGTTGACTCCTCAGATCCAATCGGACCCAGTGAATCACTGTTCAATGAAACCTTCTACCGGGGCATGCGTAATGCCCTTGCTCCGCAAGGATTGATTGCTTCCCAATCCGAGTCGATATTTCTACACATGTCAACGATAAAGCACCTGCTCGCCATCAGCTCAAAACTATTCAACGACAGCGGATATGGGATGTTCCAAGTACCGACTTACCCAACCGGCACCATCGGCTGTTGCGTGGCCACGCTGGGCCCGGATTTTCGCAATCCGCTTCGCCGCCCCGACGAAACAATGTTGAATAAACTGAAATACTACACGCATGAGATTCATAAAAGCTGTTTTGCCTTACCGAATTTCGTCTTAAAAATACTGCAACAGCAGGATAAATAAAGATTTTTGTAGCGGCGTTACTCAGCTTCCATGAGCAAAAATAATCACCGCACCCGCCATTAGAATCGCGGCAAAAATGCGTTGCATTATGGCTCGAAGCGGTATTTTGGCTTCAAGATCGGTATTCCCGCGATATGACAACCATACTCCCAGCATTATCGAAATAAGTCCGCGTGATGATTGCATGATATTGGCAAAAATCGGACTGGACAGCATCATACATACAAAAAGAAACAATATCCCGGCAAACCAGAAAAGAGAAAAAGCCAGAACTACTGAAATATTTTTACGCTGTGGCAGACGGAAAAACCTGAAACATCCAATTGCAACCACTCCGGTCAGCAAATAACTCAATGCAGCCGCTACCAACCCTGAATAGGTTCCACAATCCACGGCAGTAATCAATTCTTTAATCCAGATATCCGATGCCGAATACCAAAAACACGCTGAAATCAAATAAAAAAAACCGTAACGATGAATTAATCCACCAGACCAGCTGGACAAGAGCGCACCACTGAAACATGCCCCAACCGCAATCCATTGCTGCAAGTTACAGCCTTTTTCATAGAAAAACATTGATAGTAGCGCTACCATGATAATCTTCAAAGCTAGCAACGGCGACAACCTTGACGCGTCCGAATACTTCAAGGCCATGAAAAAAGAAATTTGCCCCACTAAATAAAAAATACTGCATGCCAGCAATGGTATTACATATTGGCGAAATGGCGGCAAACTGATATGCCGAAGCAGAAAAAAAAGCAACAGCGCGGAGAAAAAACCCATAACCAGATGGGACCATAACAACAATTGGATAGAAGTGCCGTTATTGCTGATAAACCTTTTTGAATATAAATATGAAAAAGATTGTGAGGCTGCTGCTGAAATTCCCAATAATATTGCTGCCAGCATTTCTATTCCTGTCTGAATGTCTGATAATTTTGTTTGTAATTGTTGCTAACGCCTTTATTGCTGATAGCAATTCCGCCCGACTCACCCATTAGTAAAAACACTTCAGATATAGTTTAGCCTGCCGGAAAGTTCATTGTGACGCATCTGTTTCATTGGTTGCGTTTTGGATACAGCAGTGTATTTGACATCCGCCAAAAACAACAAAAACATTAGATGAACTAGCATTCCGTTAAAAAAACATCTAGGCTAGTGCTCTGTAAAACTGAAAAGATTGGGTTGGCCAAGTTAAATTATGGTTTGGATTTTTTGTTTAGGCCGATAGGCAATATGAATATCGTCCGAGGCTTGAATGGAAAAGTACATCGATAATAAACTAAACGCAACGCGGTTGCAAAAATTTAAGCTTTACAGAGCATTAGCCGGACGTGAATTAGTTACTAAATAATACAGAAATCACTTATCCTGCATTATTTTCTGTTCAGTAGCATTCAAAGACTCAATAACGGCACCCTTCGCTTCAGGGTTTATCTTCATCGGATCAGTGATTCCGCTTTGCTTGACCATTGGACGGTCGAATTGATTGTCTTCCGAGTCAATCGGGGAAATCTGTTTCAAGGTCGGAGATGTCACTTCATTGCCTTTGATAGATTCACTTTTTTTAAGAAGCTCTTTATCGCTCAAACCATCATTTTCGCTGTCCGCCGTTTCACCGACCACATTATTATCCAGAATTTCAGGCATTTCCTGTATACTCGGGGTAGAGATTGAAATATATTTCAAAATATGCGGACTGTTATTGATGAAGCGAATCTGCGACTTGGCTGGAATATATAATGCAATTCCCTCACGCAATTCATAAGCGGTTTCATTTATTTTTACCATACCACCGCCGCCAGTAACAAAAATAATCTGTGTGGTATTCAGCCTGAACAAAGCACTGGATTCGCCAGGCGAAATTAAAACCACTCGCATATCATAATCGCCGGGTAAATTTTCATTATTGCCTAAAAATACTGGAAAAACCCGGGCCTTGCCTAAATCAACAATGCGATCAGAATTAATTTCATACAGATCTTTGAAAATCACCTGCGAACCGTTTTCGTTGCGCATTACCACTTTTTGCGGTTCAATCTGCTGTTGCCCGATACAACCGGCAATCCCGAAACAAATCGCGACTGCACTGAAAAAAATTATTACACTTTTCATAGCT
>JAAYPP010000199.1 GCA_012519765.1 Lentisphaerota bacterium | reverse complement strand
GATGCCAAGGAAAGCATTGATAAAAGTGTTGATGCTCCGAAGTCTGATGTCAAGGCAAAGAAGGCAGCTGCAGTTGAAGCGATTGAAAGCGCTAAAGCCGATGCTGACAAAACTGCTGATGACGCCGCCGGCGAAGGCAAGAAGAATGACGGAAAATCAAAAGCCTGGTGGAAGCTCTGGTAAACATTTTTCTATTTCTCATTATATCAAAACCGTCTCAATTGAGACGGTTTTTTATTGACACTAAAGCCTGAAAAACCGCTGCGACTGTAATCTGAAACAGTAAGAAACACAGTGTGGTGCTGTTGCGAGACGCCAAGAGGAATAAACCTAAACCGTTGGAGCGAACGGGTGCGCTATCACTGCGATAGATTGTTCAAATATTCGATGTCCGATTGGATGTCAGCATAGGCGGCGGGATCAGCTTCCTGTTTTGCCAATGCCTCTTTCAGCATATGTAACGCGTCCAGGTATGGCAATGTTGATAAAATGCGCCGCCTCAGTTTAGCACTTCTACCGTTTGCTCCTACCGCGTAACCAGCTTTTTGCAGTTTTTCCGGCAACACGGACTCAGGAATATTTAAATTTAATTTTGTTTTGGTCGGAAGCTCCGGGGGTGTTTCCGTGCTTGGAGGCGATTGGTATGATTCTTTTGCCGCAGCGGGATCAATGTGCGGTAATGATCGGTTAACCGCTTTCAAAAGGAGTGGAATAGGAGCTTCCTTCATTTCACTGAGTTTTTTCCATTGGGCAGCAAGCTCGATATCAACAGGAACACTTCTTCCGTATTTGAATATGGCGGCCAAATTGCGCTGTGCCGGAATATAACCTTGTTCTGCCGAAACTAAAAAACAGGCGGCGGCGATTCGATAGTTGCGTTCAACCCCAAGACCCTGGCGGTACATTTCGCCAAGATTATTTAAAGCGTCAGCATCATCTTCAGCCGCGGCGACTCGATAATGAAATAACGCCTTTTCGAAATCACTGTCCGCACGACAAACATTACCACGAGAAGTTTCGGAATGAGAATCAGCCATTTTTACGGAACATTCCTCCGGTCCATTCCTTCTCACTCTGGCAAAATTCCATTTTCAGGCCGAGAAGCTCAAACTCTGCTTGCAACTCCGGAAATTCCTCATGAAGGATTCCGGCCAAGACAAGATAACCGCCAGGCCGTACCCAGTTTGTGATCAGATCACGATGTGCTAGCAGCACGCGTCCCAGAATATTAGCTGCAACCAAATCATAAACCCCGGCATGACGTCCGAATTGGGTTAAATCGGCAGTTTCAAATTCGATATCGGTACGGGTGAAACCGTTTTTATCCGCGTTTTCAATAGCGATTCTCACTGCGTCCGGATCATTGTCAAATCCGATAACCGTGCTGAACGCAAGTTTTTTAGCGGCAATGGATAAAATTCCCGAACCGCATCCGGCATCCAGAAAGGAATTGATTTCTTGCGTGTTGGCAAGGCGGTCTATCATGCGGAGGCAGAATGAGGTTGTAGCATGTTTACCGGTTCCGAAGCTCATTCCGGGATCTAGATCAATCACCACTTGACCGGGTTTGGGGGTATATTTGAGCCAGCTTGGCCGAATTACCAAGCGGTCGCTGATGTGTTGGATGTCAAAGAATTTTTTCCATACTTCAGACCAGTCTTCACGTTTCATTTCAAAACAATCAACGATGCCCGGATACCAGCCGCATGCTTCCCATATCGGTCTGACTTCTTCAATTTTGAGCCGGGCGGAATCGGCTTCTTCCGGTGTTTCAAAATAAAAAGTATGGATTGAGATATTTTCTTCGCGGTCATCCCATGAACTAAATTCCCAACCCAATGCGTTAAGAAATTCATCGGCTAAATCAGGGGTTCCTGAATTGTCGGTGATTTTACAGCAGTACAAAATATCACTCATAATTATTCCTAGGGTTGAAGTTGTGAAGTATAAGATATACTCTATCAACCTGAACGCAATAAAGTAATAATTTTTTTTGCATTTTTACGAAGTATATTTGTTGATATGAATATAGAGTCAATTACAAATCTTTCTTCGGCTACGCCGCCCGTTGCCTCTGCGCCCTCAGCGCGGTTCACGGAGAGGTCTGCACTTGGCGGTAAAGTAAAAAAAATACTGTTTATCCATCCAAATTTTCCGGGACAATTCCGTTATCTGGCAGAATACTGTGCGGCTTCTCCATGGTTTGAGGTCGATTTTATTACTGAAGCACTTCCTTGCGGAGCACCGGGAATTCGGATGCATCGGATTGTCGATAACCGGTCGCCGCGTTCGGAAAGCACTGCAAAAGTTTTGCGCGCTTTAAAAGCCGCCGGCTATATTCCGGATTTGGCGGTAGCTCATTCCGGATGGGGTCATGATTATTATTTCCGGGATATTTTTCCTGAAACTTCAATTATAAGCTATCCTGAGTGGTATCACCACGAAGGAGATATCCGCAATGAGATGTTGAATGTGACACTGCAAAACAGCGATCATGTGATGGTACCGACTCAATACCAGAAATCGCGTTTTCCAACCCGTTTTCACGATAAGATCAGGGTCATTCATGAGGGCGTTGATGTTCAATATTTCAGTCCGGCAACGGATGTCGTATTTAAATATTTTGAACATGAATTCAAGTGTGGCGATGAAATCATAACCTATGCGGCGCGCGGATTGGAACCGGTGCGGGGATTCCCGGAATTTATGCGGGCAATTCCATCAATTTTGAATGCGCGTCCCAATGTCCGGGTAATTATCGCAGGCGACCAACAAAGTTGTTACGGCCCGGCGCATCCGTCTGGGATGAGCTGGCGTAAGGTGCTCGAAGATGAATTAAAACTGCCGCTGGAACGGGTGATTTTCTGTGGTAAAGTCGGCGAACCATATTTGTTGAAAATATTTCAAATATCTTCACTTCATATTTATCTGAGTCGACCGTTTATCTTGTCATGGTCAATTTTGGAAGCAATGTCGTCCGGCTGTCTGATTCTCGGGAACTCCGGATATCCGCTGCAGGAAGTGTTGACCGATGGATATAACGGGGTAGTTTGTGAATTAGATAATATATCCATAGCTGAAACTGCGATCAGGATATTGGAGTCGCCCGGAAAATTTCAACATTGCCGTGTGCAGGCACGTGAATTCGCAAAAAAAAATTATTGTTCGGAAAAATGTGTGCAAAATCAACTGCAACTATTCTAGAAAAACAGTTGAAATTATAATGCTATTATATCTCCTTTATGGTTTAAAACTTCCGGTTTTTAGCGAAATCCCGTCAGGGTTATTGGATAATATGAGCAGTAATCAAAAACCGCGGCTTCTGAACTGTCGGGACCATCTCTCAATCAATGGTTGCAACACAAAATCTTCAAGTTCCGGGTCATTGCCCAAATGATAGTTGCAAAACGGGCAATTTGGAAAACTTTCAATATCGATATATGAAATATATTCCTGGCATTGAGGGCAAATAAGAAACTTGCCGGCCGGGAATTCTGTATCCATGAATTCGTACTTTTTTTTATTAGCCACGATGCCTCCACATGAACTTTTAAGATTAAACAAACATCTTTAAATATAGCACAAATCATGAGTTATACCAAATTTTACTTATCGTTCCGAATCGCAGTTCTGAAGCGCGCAAAAATATCCGTAACATTTTCGTATGGAGGAATCCCGGCATTGAGCCATTGCTTGCGAAGTTCATTTTTGTCTTGCTGTTTGGTGCTTTTTTTGGCGTTGAATCCACCGACTCCGCCCTGTAATGCGGCGGCCAGATCCAGCAACATCTTGTCAGGTTCAGAATCATCTGATTTATCGTGTACATTGATTCCCGCTATGCGCTCCAGTTCCGAACAGATATTTTCCATCTGCTGTAAAGTTTCGGACTGCTTTTGGATAAATGCCGATAATCTTTCGGAGTCATGGTTTTCCATTGCTTCAATAATTTTCAGCAGTTCGGTGTCCATCCACTGTAATTCAGCAGGAGCAGATCCTTGCTCGGTCATGATGTTTTTCGCTGCTTCGATGTCTTTTTCGTTCAATGCTTTAGCAATTGCAAGAGAACGTTTTTCCATCGCGTCGATCAGCATTTTTTGATGATTTCGGCGCAGGTTGTGCAGTTCCGACTCCATTTGTCTGACGAGCTCATGATATTCTGAATCAATGTGTTTGTGTTCGTTGCCAATGCTTCCTGAATCGTCCCACTGTTTCTGCAGTTCATGAAATTGTTTCAACATTGATTGCAGGTCATGATCCGAATTTATCGTTTGAACCAGTTCCCGAAGTGCCGTGCAAATGTCTTTTTTCAGGTTGATTTTTTCTTCATAAACTTTGCGACGCCCCTCGTAAACGGTGTCGAAGCAGGATTTAAAACGCTCGTAAAGCTCTTTATCGGCATTTCCTGAGAAACCGGCCTCACGCCAGCGGTCCCAGAAATCTTTTGAGTTTCGCAACAATTCACCGGGATTAGCAGAAGAAAGTCTTTCGGTTTCCTCACAAAGTGCTTTTTTGAGTTCTGCAGCTTTATCATAGACAAGCTGTTTTTCGTTGTAAAATTCTTTGCGGGCATCGAAAAAAATGTTGCAAGCGGACATAAAACGTTCGCGCAACTTTTTTTCTTTTTCAGCCCATGTAAAACCGATGGCGCGCCATTGTTGTTGCATTTCTTTCAATTTGTCAGCGGTTTTTTTCCAGCTAGTGGAATGTTGAAGCGCTTCAGCAGCTTCGCATATCCCTTCTTTGGCTGCGGCGATAATTGAACGCTGTTGGTTCAGTTCAGTGAAAAAAATATTGCATCGTCGGTTAATTTCGTCGGCAACTGCGTGGTAGCGGGCATTAATTTCGGTGTTTTTTTCATGTGGAGGGAAACCGGTATTCCGCCATTTTTTTGATTGCTCTTTGAATTCACGGGCGACCTGATGAAGATCATTATTCTCGAGAAGCTTTTCAAGTTGTTCGCAGATCACCACTTTAAGCGCATAATTTTCCCACCGTTCCAGGTCCCTGATTTCATAAATGTCATGGAGTTTGCGCCGGATTTCCATGTTCAGCGCAGTAAAACGTTCTTTAGCAGCATTTAGTCGCCGGTTTTCAGGAAAATTTTCGATTAGATCGGAAACTTCTTTTTCCAATTCTATACGGCGTTCACGAGTGATTTCAGGCTCCTGTTTTTTCGCCTGAAGCTCTAGTTCAGAGTTGATTTTTTCCAAATAATCAATACTATCGTTGAGTCTTTCCTGATGCGCGCTGATCACCTCTTCCAGCTCAGCGCGTATTCTAACCCAGCGTTCCTGGAGGTGCTCGATAGCTTCCAGTCCTTCAGCAGTTTCGTCCCATTCCTGAATTAGCTGATTTAAATTTTCGCGTTTAACGGTGGAATCCGCCTGCATGCGCAACGCTTTCGCATAAATTTCATCCAGTATTCCGATTTTGCGTATGCGATCATGACGACGCTGTTCTGCTACGGCAATTCCGGCATTGAAATCATCACAGGCTTGATTGAATTCAATTTCAAGAACTTCCAGATAACTTGGCGAAATATCTGGGAGCTCCTGCCATTTTTGTTTTAAACCGTTAAGTCGTTCTTTGGCATTTGTGGAGATATTGCCGGAGAGCCGCCGGATTTCGTTGATAATATATTCATAAGCGTGGAGTTTATTTTTGAGTTCGCTGCCGATTCCTGGATGTTGCTCCGGCTCTTCTTTTTCTTCGGCGAGGAGTTTCGGTTTTTCTATTTTTTTCTCTGCGGCTTTCCTGAGTTGTTCAGAGTTGGCCGATTTTGATAAGTCACGCAATATTTCTTCATTATTATCAAATCTCCGCAACAATTCAGTTCCCAGTTCGATATCTTCGGTATTTTGCAGTAATTTTTTTATTCCGGCATCAGTTTTTATAAAACCTGCCGCTTGCGAACGAAGTTCAAGAGTCGGTGCACTGCAAGCGGCAGTGACCAGCAAATCCTCGTCGTCAACAGTTCTCAGGTTTTCTGTGCTAATATTTTTCCCTTCAAGAAGTTTGCCGATATAGACGCGGTTTAATTTATTGCGCAAAAGTTTTTTGAATTTCGGATCCTGCTCTGCCGCACAGGCTTGTTCAATAAAAGCTTCATTGTTAAGTTTTAAAGCCGCCAGGTGCCGGATGTTCATACTGGCGTCTGTCAATGCCAGATCAAGCAGCACTTCCTGATCGGATAACGGTATTTTTTCTAAAGCGGCAAGGCGGGTTTCCGGATCGCTACTTGATAATTTCATTCGCAGTAAAAGATTGTTGAGCACTTCAAATCCCTCAAGGTTGCTTATAAGATGTTAATTGATACAATGTTACACCATCCTATTTTTTTTCAAACTGATAATCGTCAATTTTTCAAAAAACACGCAATAAAGAAAGTCCGCAGGACGATGTTGTATTAACATTTTGTCAGTTGCAACCATCGATGCAGTGCCAGGCAATAGTCATATTTAATCTTGGCTAACATTTAACCGGACTTTGTAAATATTTCCGCAAATAGGGGTTTACCCGATTGAAAAAAAGTTGAAATTGTTCTTAAAAATAGTATAATAGGCAAGCACAGACGAGAGTCTGAACGTATTATTCACAACAACAGAACAGGAGAAACAAAAATGGCAGCAATTGTTGATGCAGAAAAATGCACAGGATGTGAATCTTGTGTCAGTGCATGCCCAACCAGTGCAATCGCAATGACTGACGGCGTTGCCAAAGTTAACGCCGATGATTGTATTGATTGCGGCGCATGTGTCGGAGAATGCCCGGTAGAGGCTATCAGCCTTTAACCTCAGGTTATATCTCAAAAAAAGAACCGGATTTTTCCGGTTCTTTTTTTTACTTTTGAACGGTTTTTTTTAGAAAAAATCAGCACAAATGACATCAATGAAGCTGCGCGCGCATTATGCGCGCGCGGCTTTAAGCGGCAACGAAGCTTTATTCTGCGAACAGAAATTTTATTCCGATCCCGATCAGAACCAGCGCGCCGATGCGTTCAAAATAACGGCAGAACATTTTTCCTGAAATTTTGCCAGCGACGCAACCGAAAGCAGTGATGATCATGGTAATAATACCGATAAAAAGTACTTCAGTAGTTATGGAACGGTACTTCAGGCAGGCGAAAGACACTCCGACCAGCAGCGCGTCGATACTGGTAGCCAGCGCGAGGATGAAAAGTTCCCGCAGACTGAACGACGGCAGTTTATTTTGACAGTGTGAATCCAACAGCATCTTTATGGCAATCAGCCAGAGCAGCGCGCAGGCGATATACGGCCCGAAGTCGTGTACCCATTCGCCAAGACCGCGACTGCCAAACCAGCCGATTAAAGGCATTGCCGCCTGAAAAAACCCGAACAGAAACGCGGCAAGCGCAATTTGGCGCGCGGTAAAACGTTCGCGCCAGTTGACGCCCATAACCATCGCTGCCGCCAATGCATCCATCGCCAGTCCGCAACTCAGCAGGACCAGCTCAAAATAATAAACCATTGCTCTGGCCTAAAATTCCGGAATGCGAAGTATGCCGCCGGTATCCGCACTGGTGGCACACATGGCATAACGTGCCAGCCAGCCGCTCAATGCTTTCGGTTTATATGGCGCTGCTTTGCTGCGGCGTTCTGCCAGAATCGCGTCATCGACATGAAGTGTGATGCTGCGGTTTGGAATATCAATTTCAATCATATCGCCAGGTTCGACCAACCCGATAATGCCGCCGGCTGCCGCTTCCGGACTGACGTGTCCGATACAGGCACCGCGAGTTCCTCCTGAGAAACGTCCATCAGTTACCAGTGCGACTTTTTCGCCTAATCCCTGTCCCATGATATAACTGGTGGGGGCCAGCATTTCCTGCATGCCCGGGCCGCCTTTAGGCCCCTCATAACGGATGACTACGACGTCACCGGCTTTGACTTTGCCGTCAAGAATGCCATCGCAGGCGTCTTCCTGGCTTTCAAAAATCACTGCCGGACCGCGATGTTTGAGCATGGCTTTGGCGACACCGGCGGTTTTTACGACGCAGCCGTTTTCCGCCAGGTTTCCGAACAAAATAGCCAACCCGCCTTCCTTGCTGTAAGGGTCTTCAACTTTTTTGATGACTTCGCCATCCGGATCGGCAGCTTCAGCCATTTGTTCGCCGATGGTTTTGCCGGAAACTGTGAGTGCGGAACTATCAATCATACCGGGAATGCGATTTATTTCCTTCATAATGGCCATTATACCGCCGACACGACCGAGATCTTCTCCGATGTGGAGCTGAATTGATGGAGAAAGCTTGCAGATATTCGGGGTGGTGCGGCTGATACGGTCAAGCTCTTTCAAGTCCAACTGAGTTCCGGCTTCGTTGGCAACGGCAAGAGTGTGCAGAACGGTGTTGGAGCTGCCGCCCATCGCCATATCCAGCCGGAGTGCGTTGTGAAATGCTTTCGGTGAAGCGAAATCCCGTGCACAAGGAGCTTTCGGGTCAAGCGCCATTTCAACAGCACGCCGAGCGGCATGACGCCATAGATTTTTGCGTGCCGGGTCAGTGGCAATAATTGTTCCGTTGCCGGGCAGTGCGATGCCGAGCGCTTCGCAGAGGCAATTCATGCTATTGGCGGTAAACATCCCGGAACACGAGCCTGGCCCCGGACAATATTGACATTCCATGTGTTCCAGTTCGCTATCACTGATTTCGCCCATACTGTGTTTGGCCACTCCTTCAAAAATAGTAATTAAATCAGTGCCCTTTCCGTCCGGGCCGCGTCCGGCCGCCATAGGTCCGCCTGATGCAAAAATCGTGGGGATGTTGAGACGCATTGCTCCCATCAACATGCCGGGAACAACTTTATCACAGTTGGGGATACAGATCATGGCGTCAAAAGGGTGTGCGCTGCCCATGGATTCAACTGTGTCAGCGATAATTTCACGGCTGGGCAAAGAATACTTCATGCCGCGGTGTCCCATTGCAATACCGTCGCAGATGGCCATGGTGTTGAATTCCATCGGAACGCCGCCGGCTTTGCGAATTTCCTCGCAGATGAGTTCACCGACCCGGTTGAGATGACAGTGTCCGGGCACGATGGTGGTGTATGAATTGCAGACGCCGATAAACGGTTTGCTGAAGTCTTCGCGTTTAATTCCGGTAGCCGACATGAGTGCACGATGCGGCGCTCTGGTTGAACCTTTTTTCATAATATCGCTGCGCATATTTCCTCCTGTTTCAGGTTGCTTTTACGTAAAAACGGAGTATTAATATAATTTAGTTGTTCTCTATAACAATCTCTGCGGGAAATTTTCTTAAGGATAAAAAATGTTTGACAATTTAACTGATAAACTTCAGGATACTTTTCGGCGTTTGCGTGGTCAGGCCAAATTGAGCGAAAACAATATCAGTGACGCGCTTCGTGAAATTCGCACTGCACTGCTGGAGGCCGACGTTAATTTAAACGTCGTCAAAGAGTTTGTCGAAACCGTCAAGACCGATTGTATCGGCGCCGGAGTCATCAAGAGTGTTACTCCCGGTCAGCAGGTGGTGAAAATCGTTCATGACCGGCTGGTCGAGTTGATGGGGGATGAACAGGTTGACCTGGATTTGCGTTCCCATCCGTCTGTCATCATGATGGTTGGATTGCACGGCAGCGGCAAAACCACAACTTCCGGAAAGCTTGCGTTGCGTTTAAAAAAAGAGCGGCAGCGGGTCATGCTGGTGGCCGGCGATATTTACCGCCCGGCGGCGATTGATCAGCTGGAGGTAATCGGCCGGGAAATTGAAGTTCCGGTTTTTGCCGATCGTTCCTGCTCCGATGTGGCTTTAATCGCCCGCAACGCGATTGAAAAAGCCAAACTTGAACATTGCGATGTTGTAATCATCGATACGGCAGGGCGTCTGCAAATTGATGAATCGATGGTCCAGGAATTAGTCAGAGTGAGCCAGTCCGCGCGTGCCGACGAAATCCTTTTGGTGGCTGATGCGGCGTTGGGACAGGAAGCTGTTTCCGTATCGGAACATTTTCACAAAGCGCTCGGGCTGACCGGGATTGTTCTGACCAAGCTCGATGGTGATTCGCGCGGCGGTGCGGCATTGTCGATGCGTAAGGTTACTGGTTGCCCGATCAAATTTATCGGTAGCGGTGAAAAACTGGAAAATATCGAAGCTTTCTATCCTGATCGGATGGCATCGCGGATTCTCGGTATGGGCGACGTGGTTTCGCTGGTTGAGCGGGCTGCGGAAAAAATTGATGAAGAAGCTGCCGCCAAACTTCAGGAAAAGCTCCGTAAAAATAAATTTGATTTCAATGACTTTTTATCGCAACTCCGTCAGATCGGAAATTTAGGCGGCGCTGAAGCAGTCTTGAAAATGTTGCCCGGCGGCAAGCAGTTGGCTGGCGCGCTGAATTCTTTTGATCCCAGGCATTTTTCCCGAATGGAGGCAATTATCTGCTCCATGACTACAAAGGAACGCGAAAATCCAGATCTTATTGATTTCTCACGCCGCAAACGCATTGCCAAGGGGAGTGGAACTTCGCTGGAAGCAGTATCACAATTGATAAAACAATTTGACGGGATGCGCAAGATGATGAAGAAAAGCGGCATTCTGGGACGATTGTTTTCCGGCAACAACAATGACACTGAAATGAACGCGGAATCTTTGATGAATACAATTTCAGGGAACGGCTATACCGGTACCGGACTCAGTCGAGATGAAAAAGAGCGTCGTCGCAAACTCGAGAAGCAAAAAAAGAAACAGCGCCAGAAACAGCGCAGAAAAAAATAAATTTATGATGAGGAAAATTAAATGATTGGTCTGATTATTTCTATCGTCGCCGGGATAGTGGTTGCTGCGGTGTTTATTATGCCACAGGCTATCGGTTGGGGAGTGGCTTTCGGTATTTTAATGTTTTTTGTCACTGTGCTTATCGTACATCTTTTGATCAGCCTTATTGTGCGCAAGGATGTCAAACGGATTACCGGAAAAATTCAGGGTATTCTTACCGAGAACCAACGCAAGGCGGAACTGCGTCAGCAGCAATTTACGCGTCGTCCCATTGGCAGTCCGCAGATGATGATGCAGATACTGGAGAAGGAGCAGAATGAAAGCCTGCGCAAGGCTTTGGTGGAATGTGACCAGCTTCAGCCGCTGTGCCGGTGGAATTTAATGTTGACCTGGCACATAAATACCATGAAAGTTCCTTTTTATTTTCAACTCAAAGATTTTGAAAAACTTGATCAGTCCCTGAAAAAATGTCTGATGGTCGAAAGTCAGATTATTGCCATTAAAATGGTTCGCCTTTTTAAAAACAAAGACAGTAAACTGGATAAATTTTTCAAGAAGAAATGCAGCCGTGCCAAATCTGACAGCTGTGTCCTGTTGTATTCGGTTTATGCCTGGATGCTGGTTAAGCAGGAACGCTATGAAGATGCGCTGAAAGTTATGGTTGAAGCCAGAAAAAAGACTGATCATGAAGTTATTCTCAGAAACTGGGAACATCTCGCCAATAATCGCCCTAAACAGTTTTCCAATTCCGGCCTGGGTCAAGTTTGGTATGGGCTTGGATTGGAAGAGATGAAACAGCCGAAAGTAAAACAGCGCCGCAAAGGCGCTTTCTGACCGGTTGCTGCTGTTTATTGAGTTTTGCCATGCGCGGCGATAACTTGCTGGCGGAATTCAGCGTCATCCAGAAACCGTATGGCTGTTTTGGCCATGACCACCGCAGCTTTCATGGCTGCTTCAAACCCGAAATCAGTGGCGGCAGCATTTTTGAACCCTTCCGAATGTAGAGCCGCAGGACAATCTTCCATGATATTGAAGAAAAAATTGACACCGGGAACCTGGCATGAAACATTCGCATAATCGGTGGAGATCGGCGATTCGTATTTTTCCAGCGGGTTCATGCCAAGCTGATGCATGGTCATAAATACGCTGTCACGTAGCGGCTGGTTCATTTTGTCAGCGGAATATGAATTGGGTAATTTGTTGAACTTCAACTCCGTTCCAGTCATGAGCGCGGCTCCTTGCGCGATATTGGCAAATCGCGTTTCCAGCTCCTTTTGAATTTGATTGTCGCGGCTGCGCAGATAGAAAAATGCCTTGGTGCGTTCCGGGATGATATTGGGGGCATCGCCGCCGTGAGTTATAATCCCATGAACCATGCCGCCAGGAGGTAACTGCTGACGCCAGCAGGCAACCCCGGCAAAAAGCAGATTGACGGCATCCAGCGCATTGATTCCGGAAGATGGTGCGGCCGCGGCATGAGCGGCTTTGCCGGTAAATTCGATATCAAAACGTGACGCAGCCAAATCACCGGGGTCAAGGGCATAAACCGAATGCGGGTGGCAGATAATAAGCGCGTTAATGTCGGTAAATGCACCGTGGTTGAGCATGATTATTTTTCCGCCGTGAGTTTCTTCAGCGGGAGTGCCGATGATTACAATTCGACCGGAAATATGGTTATCCTTCAAAATTTTTTGAGCAGCCACACCGGCGGCAAGCGCGGCGGCGCAAATCAGATTATGACCGCAGGCATGGCCGCTTGGCAATGCGTCATATTCGCTGATGATTGCGAACGCAAGGTCGCCCTGTCCGTATTCGGCCCTAAATGCGGTATTCAGTGAGCCGTATGGAGTAGAAACGATGAACCCTTTTTCGCGCAGGTATTCTGTTTGCAGCACACACGCACGGTGTTCTTCGAAACCCAGTTCCGGATTATTATGGATGTTATCAGAAATTTTTTTTATTTCCGCGGCATAAATACGAACTGATTCTTCAATGTCCATTTTTTAAAACCCGAATGTTGGTTGAATGATGCCCCAGTTATCATCGTCGTCATCATCATCAGTTTTTTTGGTTTTTTGGGCTGAGTCTTCAGCCGATTCTTGTTCGGTTGAAGCGGTTGTCGGCATCTTGTCGATGTCCGCACTGTGATCTTCGTTTTTCGTTTTGACCGTTTTATCTTTTTTACTGGCGCGAGGCTTCCTGGTTTTCTTTACATTTTGTTCCAGGCTTTTGTTTTCAGAATTGCGCCCACTGTCCTGAACATTCTCACTGTCCTGAACATTCTCACTGTCCTGAACATTCTCACTGTCCTGAACATTCTCACTG
>JAAYPP010000198.1 GCA_012519765.1 Lentisphaerota bacterium | reverse complement strand
ACGCAAATCGCGCGGTTGTTCCAGTTCAAGCTGATGTTTTTCCGGATTGTAGCGGTAAAGACCTTCAGGCATCGCCGCGAAGACAACCACATCGCGTGCATCACGCGCAGTAGGAATGGTAAATTTACCGTTTTTCCGGTTCACTCCGCTTGCCGCGAAAAAGATTTCAGACAACTCTTTCTTGCTTAACGGGAAAGCCGACATGTCACGCTTGGATTGACGTTCACTGAGGGTAGTCATCAGTGGCTTGCCGCTTTTTAGCCCAGGAGCCGGCAGCGTGATAATTTTTTCGGCAGAAAAACTGCTGATGCACAACATCCCGATAGTAAAAATGGCTATAAATTTTTTGTTCATGCTATAATCCTCTTTTTTAGTCGTTGACAACAAATTAAGCTTCAACCGACACTCGCGCCGGAAGAAAATTCACCATCCACAGTAATAATTTTCAAATCGCCATTTGCGCCTTTCGCGCAAAGCAGCATGCCTTGCGATTCTACTCCGCGAATTTTGGCAGGTTTGAGATTTGCCACCAGAACGATAAGTTTGCCTATCAACTGTTCAGGGGTATAAAAACGGGCAATTCCCGATACAATTTGCCGTTTTTCAACGCCGACTTCCAAATTCAGACGCAGAAGTTTATCGGTGCCATCAACTTTTGCAGCCTCAAGCACTTTGGCGGTGAGTAATTGAACTTTTGAAAAATCCTCTATTCCGATCAGTGCCACACCTTCTGTGTTTGTTTCGATCATTTCAACCGGTTTGGATTTTACTTTCTCGGGAAGCACGTAGCGCGGGAACAAAGCATCAATATCACGAACTTTGAGGCCGCTTAACACATTAATGGAATTGAATTTGCGCAATTCGGAAACATTAAATTGAACTGTCTGATCTTTGGATAGTCCCAATGCATAACGGATTTCCGCCATCTTTTCCGGCATTACCGGATCTAGTAATATGGATACAATTCGGAGCAATTCTGCCGAACAGTAGAGAACCGTATTTAACCGTTCGGTTTCACCTTTTTTAGCGAGGGTCCACGGAGCAGTTTGTTCAAGATAGCGATTACCGGCTCTGACCGCATTCATGACCTGCTCCATGCCGTAGTCAAGTCGCATCGTATCAACGGCGGCACTTGTGGTGACAATCGCATTGTCTACTGCCGCCGCCAAATCATACTCAGCTTTTTGAAATTCACCATGTTGCGGAATCACCCCGTCTCCAACCCGTAAAGTCATTTTGATTACCCGGCTCAGCAAATTACCAAGGTCGTTTACCAAGTCCGAATTGTAACGGGTCATAAACGTTTCTTGTGAAAAAGATGCGTCCTGACCAGGAGTCATGGCGGAAATTAAAAAATAACGAAACGCATCAACACCAGCCAGATCAATCATATCCATCGGATTAACGACATTGCCGGTACTTTTGCTCATTTTGGCATCATCAATCAGCCACCAGCCATGCGCAAAAATAGTCTGAGGTATTTCAACTCCCATCGCCTTCAACATTGTCGGCCAGTACACGGTGTGGGTCGTTAAAATATCTTTGCCGATCAAATGGCATGATGCCGGCCACCATTTTTTGAATTTTTCATCATCCTGCCGATAGCCGACACCGGAAATATAGTTTATCAAAGCATCAAACCACACATAACAGACATAGTCAGTGTCAAATGGCAACTCAATACCCCAGCTAAGCCGGGCTTTCGGACGGGAAATACATAAATCACCGAGCTTTCCACTTTTCAGGAAGCCGAGAGTTTCATTGGCGCGGAAAACCGGGCGAATGAACAGCGGATGTGTCTTGATATATTCTATCAGCCAGTCCTGGTATTTACCCATTCTGAAAAAATAATTTGATTCGGTGATTTCGGAGGTTTCCCGACCGCACTCCGGGCAAAGCCGGTCTTCTTTTAAATCTTTAGTAGTAAAAAAACGTTCGCAGGGAACACAGTAGTAACCTTTGTAGTGATCTTTGTATATTTCGCCACGTTCAAAGAGGTCCTGTAAAATTTCCTGAACCACTTTTTTATGATTAGGCTGGGTGGTTCGGATGAAATCATCGTTTGAAATGCCCAGACGCTTCCACAATTCTTGAAATCTTACTACCGTGGTGTCACACTGTTCCTGCGGAGTGATTCCTTTCGCCTCAGCGGCACGTTGCACCTTTTGCCCATGTTCGTCAGTACCGGTCAGAAAAAACGTCGGTACATTTTCTGAACGGTGATAACGAGCGAGGATATCCCCGAGAATGGTAGTATATGAATGCCCGATATGCGGCTTGTCATTAACATAATAGATCGGCGTGGTAAGATAATATTTATCCGGAAGACTGAACATTTCCGGTTTGACTGTGGTATCTGCATTATCCATATTCGTGTCATACTCCTATGCGGGAAAATAAATTTATAAAAAAATAACCAAAAACGTTGTTTAATATAAATCCCTGCTCCAGCTTTTCAAAGTTCATAACTGAAAGTATATTATCATTTTAATTTTTAAACCATCAAGGAGCAAATATGTCCGTTCTGCCACTACACAGCGAACTGCCGATAAACGAAACTTGGGATCTCAATCTTCTCTATGCCGATATCAACGATTGGGAAAATGATTTCAATAGTCTGGAAAGTTTGGTTACGGAGTTCAATTCTTACCGTGGGAAACTTGCACAATCGCCAGAAGTGCTTGCGGAAGCATTTCAAAAATCAGACAAACTTTATCGGCATGCTGAAAAAATATATTGTTACGCTCATCTCAAAGCTGATGAAAACACCGCGGATTCTAAAAATCGCGCCCGTCTAGGAATGATCGAAAGTAAATTCGCTGAAATTTCCGGTAGCACTTCATGGTTTGAACCTGAATTTATGAGTATCAATGAACAAACCATCACATATTTTCTTAATTCTGAAAAACTCGCTTTTTACCGCAAAAGCATTGAGGAACTGCTACGTGAACGGGCACATGTGCTGTCCGAAAAAGAAGAACGATTACTCGGTCTTGGTTCCGATGCTATGAATTCCGCCGGCAAAATTTTTTCCACCTTGAACAACGCTGATTTAACTTTTCCTGAAATTAACGACGAAGATAAACATAAAACCGAACTGACTCACGGCAATTATATCAGATTTATGGAATCGGGAAATCGTACGGTTAGAAAACGCGCGTTTACAACAATGTTTGATACCTATAAAAAATATCGTAACACTATGGCTGCGACACTTGACGGCACTGTCAAAAGACATGTTTTCAATGCCAAAATCCGTAATTTTCCTTCAGCCCTGGAAGCATCGTTATTCTCGGACAATATTCCGGTATCTGTTTACAATAATTTAATTGGAGCGGTCCATGATAAACTTCCGCATCTGCATCATTACTTGAAAATTCGTCAAAAAGCGCTGAAAATCAGAAAAATGGACATGTTTGATATTTATAATCCATTGGTACCAAACTATCGGAAAGAGGTAAATTTCGAGCAGGCCGCAGAGTGGGTCAAGGCTGCCTTGCTCCCGCTTGGCAATGAGTATCAGAGCATTCTCGAAAAAGCTTTTAATGACCGATGGATTGATATCCGGGAATGTAAAGGCAAACGATCCGGCGCATACTCAAGCGGCTGTTATGACAGTGTCCCATACATTCTTTTAAACTATAACAACACACTGAACGATGTTTTTACGCTTGCGCATGAGCTGGGGCACTCCATGCACAGTTATTACTCAAATCATGCTCAAGATTATCATTACGCCAATTATAGTATTTTCGTTGCGGAAGTGGCCTCTACTACCAATGAAATATTGCTTCATGAATATCTGATGAAACAGAATTCAGATTCGGACTGGCAAACTTATTTATTATGTCATCTGGCCGACGGAATCCGCGGAACTATCTATCGCCAGACCATGTTTGCAGAATTTGAAAAACACATCCATGAACTCGGAGAAAAATCGGTCACGTTAACCGCTGATCAGCTTTGTCAGGATTATTATAAGCTTAACCAGAAATACTTCGGAACGGTAATCAATGCCGATCGCCGAATCGAAATGGAATGGGCCAGAATTCCCCATTTTTACTATAATTTTTATGTTTATAAATATGCCACCGGAATGTCGGCGGCAATTCGGCTGTCTCAGAATATTCTTGAACAGGGCAACGATGGACTCCAACCTTATTTGGGATTTTTGAGAGCCGGTGACTCTAAAGATGTTCTGGATATTATGAAAGACGCCGGTGTCGATTTGACAACTCCGGAACCCATACATGCCGCATTGGATAAATTTGCGGAAACAGTATGCGAACTTGAGACCAAACTATAACCGGACAAACAGTTTAAACTGTAAAATTACAATCTCGGCTGCTTACCCGGCAACTTAGCCGGAGACGGCTTATTTATAATAATGACGCAGCTTCCTTACGCGTGAAACTATTGGCGGATGAGCGTTGTTGAAAAACGCATATAACCGATGCGGATTGACGCTGGATAGATTTTCTGTGGACAATTTAACCAACGCCGAAGCCAACGCTTCGCCGCTGCCCATCACCTTAACCACAAAACGATCAGCCTGCCGTTCAAAGTGACGCGAAATAGCATTCATTAGCAACGGCAAACCGCAACAGAGGATCGATGAGACAAAACTGAGCAATACTAGCTGAACATAAAAATTGGGATGGGTCAAGCCAAAAATATCAGCGAGATAATCACCCCTTAAAACCATAAACGCAATCCAGGATCCGAAGGCGGATAAGCCACCGAGAATCAGCAGGTTTTTTGCTACATGTCCGCGGGCGGCATGCGCGGCTTCATGTGCTAGAATCGCCAGCAGTTCATCCTTACTCAATTTATTGACCAAGGTGTCAAATAACACGATACGCCGACCGGCACCGATACCGGTAAAATAAGCATTGGATTGCAGGGTTCGCTTTGACGCGTCCATGGTATATACCCCGCGAACTTTGACCCCGCATTTTTCCAGGAGCTGCTTTATTTCTTTATCAAGTCCACGGTCTGCCAGTGGTATAAACTTATTGAATAACGGCTGAAGCACATTAGGCGTAATGTAGACTATAAACACTGTAAACGCGAAAAACACTCCCCAGACCGGAAGCCACCAAAGATCTTTTGTTACATCATTTTCAGCCAGCCACAGCATGCCGTAAAGCGCAGAGCCAATAACAATTGTCGAAATAATGAATGATTTGATCTGGTCGGAAAACCAGACCCGAAAAGTAATAGTACTGAATCCGAAACGGCGTTCCAGCACAAAAAGGCGGTAGAGATTGAATGGAAAATTGAGAATTGCTTTGGCATAAATCAATAATAGAAAAAACACTACGCCGCGGCAGATAGGATTTAAAGGCCAGTTTTCTATCATCTCGTTGTATTCATTAACCAGGAGAAAAACAAACACTAAATTAATTACCTGATTATAAAATCCAGAGAAAAATGAAAACCGGGATTTAGCCATATTATAGTCACGACTACGTTTGAATAGTGCACTGTCAATGGAATCAGCAAATTCCGGGGGGATGTCCGAGCCATGACGTTTTAAATGAACATAGTTGACGACTTCAAAGGCAAGCACCGCGCACTGATTCAGCGCATAAAGAATAATGATAACAGCAAAAGCATATTCCATAAAAAAACTCCGGAAAAGATTAAATTAATTGCGTGGCCAAGTATCAAGAATACGTCTGATCTCTTTTACCACAACGGCTAAGCGATGCGGCTTAGGAAGAAACCCGCGCGCGCCTGCTTTCAAAAGATCATTGACTTCAGCGTCGGAAACATAACCGCTGGATAACAAAATATTAGCATCAGGATCAAGCGCTCTGATCATGAAAAAAGTCTGATGCCCGCCTTGTTTGGGCATAATCATGTCCAGAAGCACTAAATCAATCTGACCCGGGTTACTTTTGTAAATTTCCACAGCATCAAGCCCATTTTCAGCCAGCAATACTGAGTATCCCAGCTCTTGTAAGGCCTCAATCAGAAAATCCCAAATCGTTTCCTGATCATCCACAATCAGGATGGTTTCATTTCCGCCGGACATTTCCGAAATAGACTCAGACATAAAAACTACCTGCATTACGTGATGAATTGTTATTTATATACAATAATCAAAAACGGCTAAAAAGCAATAATTCAAGGAGAAAATATTGTGATATATTCAATATGTTAATTGAAAAAGTAAACGTCTAATGAAAAGAGCAGTCTAATGGTCCGGATGTTTATTCAAACTTCATGGCACATTCAACGGAATCAGACGCTTTGAATTTACGTGTTGCCACAACGCGGGATCTCGATAAAGGTATTTTATCAATTTGGAAGTGGACATGCCTAAACTCTCAGATGCAAGCTTCGGTTGCCAATTAAATGCGGCAAGATGATCCAGCAAAACTGCGCAGCACCAAGGATAATCTTCATGTATAAGCGATACTGCAGATCGTGGTAAATTGCCAGGTGCACAACGAATATTCAGAGCAATTTTAAGACGTAATTTTTGCAGTGCCTTATGCCGATTGGCATGTTGACTCCGCCCTGAACAGTCTTCCGCAGAGAATCCGCTTGGAATGTGTCTGACTCTAACTGCTGAAGAGGTCTTATTCCTTTTTTGACCGCCGTTGCCAGAGCCTTTAAAAAATTCTAAAACACATTGCGCGGACAATTCATCGTCGCTGCTGCACAGCCATAAATCACGTTGTTCCATTAATAACACTCCGTAATCAGGGCAAAAAAATGGCGGGAGCGGCGGGACTCGAACCCGTAACATCCACCGTGACAGGGTGGCACTCTAACCAATTGAGCTACGCCCCCGCTTTTATCAAGCGAAAATGAAAAAAGTTAAAATGGCGGGAGCGGCGGGACTCGAACCCGTAACATCCACCGTGACAGGGTGGCACTCTAACCAATTGAGCTACGCCCCCGCGCCAAATCAACAATTTTATCGAGTTTATAATCTAAGCCGCCTTTGCTGTTTTGCAAACTTTAAACCAGTTTTTTTTGTTATTTTTCAGCTTAAAAACATTAGCGTAGTAACAAACCAATTATATCAGGTTATATCAGGAAGTTTTTGCGATAATAGCTGTGACCGAAATGTTCCAGGTCATTTATCAGATAAAACATTCCCGAAGAACGCAGTTTTCGTCCGGATTCAACTATTTCCAGCATTGCGCGCTGAAGACTGGTTTGGCGCGGAAACTTTCTGATGTCACTGTAATCCCTGGTGCAGAATACAAAAAACATACCGTCATCGCCTTTGCAGGAAACGGGGAATAAATACGGTTGTCGCATAAACTCTGCCAAATTTGATTGCGGTAAAAGTTCCTCAAACTGGGTATTGAAAATCCAGGAACGGCAATAAATAGCTTTGAGGTTTTTTTCAGGATAACGTGTGGTGAAGAATTGAGCAGCCTGATTCAGTGAATTCCGGGTTGCGTCAGGTGACAGGCCGCCGCCGGGAGGAATGTGCATATCGATCACCATATCTCCCGGTTGCATAATTATTTCCCAATCACTCAAATCCAGCGACACGGATTCTCGTAAGACATAACCGTGCGGAGATACTGGATTACCGCTGATGTATTTATCAGTTATGGCAAAAGTTGAATGCCAGCTTTTTTCATCCGGACATGGATTGTCCTTGCCGAGCACATATCCATGATGATCAAGTTGAGTACCATCTTCAAGAAACGCCACCGTAACGCCGGAACGGTTTCGGCAAATTGCCGCTAAACCATGAAATT
>JAAYPP010000027.1 GCA_012519765.1 Lentisphaerota bacterium | reverse complement strand
TTGTTTGTGGTTAGGTTCTTATGACATATCAACATGAATGTCGGCAAACAAAATAGCACAACTCATGACTTTTTTCAAAAAATATGTTATATTAGTTCGCTTATGGGAGAAATTAAACCACCAATTTTAGTAATTACCGGTCCGACCGCGTGCGGAAAAAGCGCTCTTGCGTTGGATATAGCCCGTGAATGCGGAGGAGAAATTATTTCTGCTGATTCGATGCAGTTGTATCGCGGGCTTGACATCGGCACCGCCAAACCGGATGCGGCAGAACAGGCGTTAGTTCGCCACCATCTGATTAATGTGTTTGATTTCAGCAAACGGCTCGACGTTTATACTTTCGTCGAGCTTGCCGAAGCCGCGGTCAAAGATATTCATTCGCGCGGAAAACTGCCCATTATTGCCGGAGGCACCGGTTTATATATCAAGTCATTTTTATATGGGCTTGACCCCTTGCCGGGCGATACCGGATTGCGCGCAGTACTGGAACGTGAATTTAATGGTGATGAAGGGTTTGAACGCCTGAAAGATATTATGTCGAAAGTCGCTCCGGACGATTTTGAACGCTGGCATCAGCATCAGCGCAAGTTGCTTCGCGCCTATGAAGTCTTCAAGCTGACCGGTTCTTCCATCAGTAAACTTCAGACTATCAAAGAACCGGTAATGCGATACAACGCCACGGTTTGGAATCTGGTTCGCAACCGTGAAGAGTTGAAATTGCGTATCGCACAGCGTACGGACGCAATGCTCAAGACCGGCTGGATTGAAGAAGCCCGCAATGCTGTCGCTCACGGACTCTTGAATTCACCGACCGCGTGGCAGGCCATCGGCTATGCTTCAATCGCTAAACATCTGAACGGCGAAATCGATTATGAAACCATGAAAGCTCAAATCATCACCTTGACCTGGCAACTGGCGAGACGTCAGATTACCTGGTTCAAGCACCAGCATCCGGAAGCCAAACATATTCAGTTTCCTTGTGATCACTGCCAGCTGATTGAGCGCGTAAAGACTACGCTTGCAGTATAAATTTTACGTCATCTAAACTTCACGCGCGCATTATGCGCGCGCGAAGTTTAAGAGCAGTCAGTTGACGATTTACACATTGACCGGCGACAAATCGTTTATCCCCTGATCAATAGCTTTTTTTATTTTCTCAAAAGACTTCTGATTGGTTATCTGTTCTTCGGTATTTACTGCGTTGGTAAACTCCGCACGTTCAACGATACAGTCGCCGATAGTCACGCAGATAGTTCCACCCGCGCCTTGCCGGGATGAAAATGCGGCGTCAATGTCCACCAATTCGGCGTAGCCCTGATCTTTGACATATTTGCTGATCATACCGAGCAACAGCTGACCGGGACAGTTTTCCTGTTTAGCGCAAATAGTCACGGTAATCGGCAGCCGTTTTTCGGCAGTTCCGCGCATTACCGGAATTTTAGCGTCAAACAACTGACTGCGGTTCTGATATGCCGTATGCAGACTATGATGAGCTTCATGGGATCCCGGTTTGCCGCCGAGATGTTTTTCATAGCATTTGGCGACCAGGTGGTTATCCTGAGATTTCTGGAGTTGCTGACCTTTGTCGCTGTTGTAAAGCCCCTGCGCGCGACGTTTGCGGATAGATGAATCAACCGGAATCGGCTGACCGGCTCCGGAAATGCAACCGCCGGGACATGCCATTACTTCGATGAAGTGATAATCGCATTTCCCGGCACGCATGTCGCTGATCAGTTTTTTTACATTTGCTAAACCGTGGACAACGGCAATTTTAACTTCTTTGCCGGCGACCTTGAGAGTCGCTTCTTTCAGCGCCTCCATGCCGCGCACGGCCTTGAAATCAACATGTTCCAAAACTTTGTCTTCAATTTTTTCGACCGCAAAGCGGAGCGCCGCTTCCATGACCCCGCCGGATGTTCCGAAAATTACTCCGGCTCCAGTGGCGAAGCCCATCGGCATATCAAAGGCCTCCGGTTCCAGTTCATTGATTTGAACGCCAAGCGAATTGATCATGCGTCCCACTTCGACGGTGGTCAGTACAATATCGACGTCCGGCTGATCATTGTGTGAAAATTTACTCAGTTGCGCTTCGTATTTTTTAGCCGTACAGGGCATAATCGAAACCACGACCAGATCTTCACGCTTGCAGCCAAGCATATCCGGCAAAATCTTTTTGGCCACTGAGCCGAACATAGCTTGCGGCGAGCGGCAGGTCGAGATATTCGGAATCAATTCCGGGTAATATATTTCTGCATACTTGACCCAGGCCGGGCAGCAGCTGGTAAACATCGGCAATGTTCCGCCGTTAGTAAAACGGTCGATGAATTCAGTGGCTTCTTCAAAAATGGTCATATCTGCGGCAAAACTGGTATCGTACACGTGTCTGAAACCCATGGTTTTCAAGGCCGAAACCAATTTTCCGGCAATATTGATTCCCGGTTCAATACCGAAATATTCACCGAGTGCAACCCTTACCGCCGGCGCGACCTGTACGACCACCGTTTTTGACGGATCATAAAGCGCTTCCCAGGCTCGGCCACGATCCTGTTTCGGGGTAATCGCACCAGTCGGGCAGACCGCCGCGCATTGACCGCAGTTCACACATTCAACATTATTAAGACTCTGGTCAAAAGCCGGAGCTACCTTGGCATTCGCACCGCGACCGACAAAATCAATGGCGCCGATGCCTTGAATTTCGGTACATACCCGAACGCAGTCACCGCAAAGTACACATTTGTTGGGGTCACGCTCCAAGGACGGCGACGAACGGTCAATTTCCGCTTTCTTTTCTACCTGCTTGAAGCGGATGGTTTCAACCCCGAGCCGCCGCGCAATATCCTGAAGCGCACAATTGGAACTGCGGACACAGGTCGGGCATTCGCGGTTATGGTTGGCCAGCAGCAGTTCAACACTGATTTTGCGCATATCCCGAATTTCCTTGGTATCGGTATGAATAACCATTCCTTCTTCCGGCTTAGTCGAACATGAAGCCATAATCCCTTTGCCTTCAACATTGACCAGGCAAAGACGACAGGCTCCGTAAATACTCAGTTCGGAGTGATAACAGAATGTCGGAATCTCGATACCGGCTTTGCGAATCACCTCAAGCAGATTGCGCTCGTTGGTGAAGCCTACTTCACGTCCGTTGACGGACAATTTTTTTTCTTCGCTCATATTTAAATTCTCCTATTTTGAAATTATTGGATTAAATTCCCACCACGGCATCAAATTTGCAGACTTCTTTGCAGACTCCGCACTTGATACATTTTTCAGCGTCGATAACATGTTTTTCCTTGACTTTGCCGCTAATTGCTCCGACCGGACATTTGCGTGCGCAGGCAGTGCAGCCTTTGCATTTATCCGTGATTTCGGGACGTGCCAACGCTTTGCATTCGCCGGCCGGGCAAATCTTTTTGAAAACATGTGATTCATATTCTTCACGGAAATAGCGCAAGGTTGAAAGCACCGGATTGGGCGCAGTTTTGCCGAGTCCGCAGAGTGAACCGAGCTGTACCGCGCGCGCGGTTTTTTCAAGCAAGTCAATGGTTTCTCCGGTAGCGCGTCCTTCCATAATATCGTCCAGCATGGCAAGCATCTGCTTAGTGCCTTCACGGCACGGAACACATTTGCCGCACGATTCATTTTGAGTGAACTGCATAAAGAAGCGGGCGACGCTGACCATGCAGGTTTGATTATTCATTACTACCAGACCGCCGGAACCGACCATGGCGCCGGCGCTGCGCAGCGAATCGAAATCCAGCGGCATGTCCAACATTTCAGGGGGCAAACAACCTCCGGAAGGACCGCCGATCTGAACTGATTTGAAATCCTCCCCAGTGACTTCACCATTATTGTTGGTAACTCCACCTCCGATATTATAAACTATTTCGCGGAGGGTAGTTCCAAACGGAACTTCGATCAATCCGGTATTCGCGACATGTCCGGTCAATGCAAAAGTTTTTGTGCCCGGTGATTTTTCGGTGCCGACTGAACGGTATGCTTCTGCTCCTTCGCGCAGAATGAAAGGCACTGAGGCCAGGGTTTCGACGTTGTTGATGACAGTAGGTTTGCCCCATAATCCGGATTGTGCCGGAAACGGCGGTTTCGGCATCGGCATGCCGCGCTTGCCTTCCACTGAAGCAATCAACGCGGTTTCTTCGCCGCAAACAAACGCGCCCGCACCTTCCATGATCCGGATTTTAAAGTGGAAATCACTGCCGAAAAGTTTTTCTCCCAGCATCCCGTATCTTTCGGCATCTTCGACCGCTCTTCGCATTCTTTTTACTGCCAGCGGATACTCGGCGCGGACATATACTATTCCTTCATCAGCGCCAATCGCGCGACCGGCGATTGCCATTCCTTCCAGCACGGAGTGCGGATTTCCTTCCATTACCGAACGATCCATAAACGCGCCAGGGTCGCCTTCGTCACCGTTGCAAATCACATATTTTTTTTCGTTGACCGAGGCCAGAGTAAACTTCCACTTCAAACCGGTCGGGAATCCGCCGCCGCCGCGTCCGCGTAAACCGGCGTCGATAAGTGTTTTGCATATATCTTCGGAGGTCATTTCCAGTATCGCCTTACGCGCGCCGAAGTAGCCGCCGCTGGCGATATATTCTTCAATATTTTCCGGCTCAATAATCGAATTTTTCAAAACGACTCGGGACTGACGGGCATAGAATTGAATGTCATGTTCATCCCGACAGGGCTGTCCTGTGCTGGGTTCAACATAGAGCAGACGGTCAACTAATTCGCCTTTTACAATCGTGGTGCCGACGATTTCCGGAACATCCGCAGCCTTGACCCGGCAATAAAAAATTCCTGCCGGTTCAATTCTGATCATAGGTCCCATCTGGCAGAAACCCTGACAGCCGCTTTTGGATATATAATTACCCTCAAAAGGCTTATGTCCGATTTCGTCCTGAAGAATAATTTCAACCGATTCTCCGGCCTTTTTCAATTCAGCTTGCAGTGCGGCATGAACCTCTAAAGCGCCATTGGCGATACAGCCGGTACCGCAGCAAAGGATAATGCGCCGTTTCAGTTTTGAAGTAGCCTCGCCATAATGTTCGACAATTGCTTCAAGAGTTAAATTATTTTTTTCTACACTCATTTTATGCTCCTTCTTAAGTTAAATAGCTTTTTCTGTTTGTGCCGCTTCCGCCGCCATAATTTCATCTATAAGCGCGCTGGCCTGTTCCGGAGTAGCCTGGCCGTGAACGGCTTCATCTACTACCATGACCGGCGCCAATCCGCAGGCCCCCAGACAACTGACCAGTTCTATCGTGAACATCATGTCATCTGTAGTTCTTTTCTCGTCATTCAAATTCAGCCGTTTATAAAGCATATTTAAAATGCTGTGCGACTTTTTGACGTGGCACGCCGTTCCATCGCAAAGGCGGAAAATATGTTTTCCTTTCGGCTTCAACGAAAAATGAGCGTAAAACGTTGCCACTCCATAAACCCGGGCTACCGGGATATCCAATGAGGTGGCGACATAACTGATGACATCTTTTGAAAGATATTTATAAACTTCCTGAACCTCCTGAAGAATAGCGATCAGCCGTGCCGGATCATGATTGTTTTTGGCGAGGATTTCATTTACAGCCGCCAAGTGCTGTACCATTGCTTTGCTCTTTTCGATTGTTTCCTTCATTTCTACCTCAATTTTATAGTTGGATTTATATTTCAAACATACTTGATGTCGACTTCTTTCAAAAAAACCTTTTCCAGTACTGCGGCAATTCTTTTAACGATATTTCTGCGCAACTCCAGGTCCAGCGGCAAATTGGGATCCTGATGCGCTTCATTAATCCTGGTGCCGACCAGAATTTCAATAATATCGTTTTTCAATAAAATATCAGTCAGCCGTCCCGCGGGGTTTTCACGCGAAATACCATCAAAATTCTCCAGATACTGTGCGGTTTTAGTCAGGGTGAATATCCCTTCCGTCACCAATTCTATGCCATCCATTTTTGACATCGGCGGAATTTCAGTATCAAAATGACTTAAATCCATGGTCAATTCACGCTTTAGTTCTCTGGAGATAATTTCCGCCGTGGTACCGCCGCAAATTACAATATCTCCGTCAAATGTCGCGATTGTTTCTGCGCAATATGCGTCTTTTTTTCGGTCAAATGGCGGTCCCGTAAACAACAGCATCTTTTTGGGATGCCGAAAATACGCCACCCCGCAAGTCATGTCGTCTCCGGCCATATAACCCGGTTCCTTGCGCAGAGCCTCTCTCAATATTTCCTCGGATAATTCGTGCGATGAAATATCCGGACGCCGGCTTAACAATTGTTTTACAAATTCCGCGCATCCTTTGACATGCCACCCCAAAGGTAAAGCGGCAGTTCCCATGCCTGCCTGACTGATGCCGTCAGAAAAAAATATCAACCGGTCTGACGCAGACATTTTTAAATCATATATTTTAATTGCCCGGTTCTGCCATTTGGGCGAAGCCATCTCTCTGGGCACAACCTCCACCGGCACGCCATTATGAAACAAAATAAATTCCGGATTGCCCATTTCTATAATACGCCCGATACCGTTCAGGCCGACATGCACAATCGTAAAAGTGGCGTAACTGATCTTGCGCACCTGGCAAATTGGCAACGCATCCATCATAATTTCCGCAGTATGCAGAATCTGCGCTTCGCTTTCAGTTTCAAACTTTAAAGCCATGGTTGCAGTCATTGAGGCCAGAATATTAGCTTTTACTCCGGAGCCCAGCCCGTCCGAAAGCACCGCAACCAGCTGGCCGTCTTCGCGTCTCTTCTGATACTTGAAAGCATCACCGCAAATATTCTCTCCTTTTTTAGAGCGTTGACTGAACGCCAGATCTACAAAAAGTGTTTCTTCATTTTCCATGGTCGGCGTTTCCTCCATTCCGGTGTCCGGCATAGTCATCAGCAATCGAGCGCAGCAGTATCTCTGTTTCCGCCATGTGTTCGCCCAGCCGGCATGCAATATCCTGAACCGTTGCCAGGTTTTTATTGATTACTTCCCGCGCCTGTCCGGCAATCTGTTCACGGCGAAATTCTGTACTGGTCACATCGAACAGCATCGCGCCGACAACCTGTTTGGAGTCAATATTGAAAATATTTACGCTTAACAATTGTTTGCCCAGCCGCAGCATATCGCGCTTTATTTCGTTTCCGGAACTTAAAACCTGTTCAAACAAATCTGCAAAAGGAATCAGGCGACGTAAATCGGCGCCCGCCATTCCCGGCTTGACTTCATACATCATCTTGATATCTTCGCCCAGCAATTCGGCAAAGCGTTGATTGCATTCAATCAACTTCAAACCGCGTTCCACAATCACTACCGCCGCAGGGACACAACGCAGAATGGCATTGGATTTTTTCTGTGCCAGTTTGCGCAAATATGATACACACATGTTCGGCTCCGCCTTGCCCTCAATCAGCGCGCGCGCGAAATTATTACAGGTATCATAACCGCAACCGCCGCAATTAAGTTCATCTTCAGAACTGGTTTTTCCCACTCTGCGTAACGCCTTTTTCATTTCCTGAAGGCTAAATGTTGTATCATTAACCGCTGACGCGTTGTATGTTTCCATAATGTCAAGCTCGCCGCGCTTCGGCAGTTCCGAACGCATTGTGGTGTTGCCGATGACCCGTAATCTTTCCAGTAATCCCGGCGAAATATGGCTGGTACCAGGTCCATGGACGCAACCGCCGATACATGCCAGAGTTTCGATAAATACCGGCTCCTTTACGTCTTGTGGTCTTAAGCCGTTCAGCGCCTGCGACAGCGCCTGTACTCCGGAAATACAGGTATAATTGATATGCTCGCATCCGCCATGCGCGAAAATGGTTTTGTTCATTCCCCCTTCAATCGGATAAAGTGCGCCTTCTTCTGCATCTTCAAGTACAAATTTGTCGTCAGCTTGAGGCTCTATTTGCCAGGGATCGATGCCTTCTTCCTTGAACCATTCGATGAGCCTTGGAAACAGAATTGCCGTATTAATCAGATTCGGATGCCGGTCTGCTTCATTTTTTTTGGCAATACACGGTCCGATAAAAACTACTGCAATATCAGCACCGAATTTTTCACGCAGCATTCTGGCATGAGTCAATGCCGGAGATAACACCGGGGTAATCGTCGAAGTAAATTCAGGAATGTATTTGCGGATCATATCAACCGCTACCGGACACGCGGAGGAAATCATGACTCCACTATGGATGCCGCGCAATGATTCAGCCAGTTGCGATGATACGACCTGAGCGCCCAGCGCGGTTTCACTTACTCCCGCGAAGCCTAGCTTATGCAGCGCCGCAATAAGATTTTCTTTCGGCAACCCTTTGAACTCGCTGATCCACGATGGCGCCAGCGACGCATAAACGGGAATTTTACGCTGCGTGAGCAGTTGGCGGCTTCTTCCAATATCCTGTCGTACCTTTTTGGCGCGTGCCGGACATATTTCGACACAATGACCGCAGGCTATGCACAGTTCCGGGATAACTGAAGCATGTCCGTTCTCTACTTTGATTGCCTTGACCGGGCAATGGCGGACACACTTGAAACAATCCTGGCATTCGGCTTCAGCCGTATATATTGGATAGCTGTGATTCATGATTTTACTCTCCGCCGTTATTCTCAGTGCCAAATTTCCGGTTCAACACGTCAATCAGTGCCCCTTTTTCCATCCGGTGGTAACAGGTGCCGTCAATAATTATGTTCGGTCCCTCCGAACAGCGGCCTTCACAACCGCTTCCCGACAACTCTATCTCTGCTTTGAGATGATTATCTTTCAGAAACTGTTCAATAATTCTGAGGTTTTTTATCGTTGCCTCGTGCAAAACAGGAACTTCCCATGCAGATAACAATTTTAGTTGCCATTTTTCTCCTCCGCATTAATAAGGCTATTCTGTTGTCCAAGCTTGACCGAAAGCAGCGCCAATCCTCCGGCTATCACTTCACGTTGAACCACGACATCTTCCGGCAACTTCAGGCTGACGTTGGCAAAATTCCAAATCGCCTTGATTCCGCAATCAGTTAATTGATCCGCGACCGCCTGCGCACAAGGTGCCGGTACACAAATAATTCCTAATTTTAAACCCAACTGCGCTACCAGTTCCGGCAACTGCTTATAGTCAAATATTTCCCGGCCATGGATATAACTCCCGATTTTTGCCGTGTCACGATCAAAGGCCGTCGATATTTTTAATCCGTAATTTTCAAATCCATCATATCCCAAAAGTGCACTGCCCAGTGATCCCGCTCCAACCAAACACGCCTCAATAACCGAATCCCATCCCAGAAAACGACGAATCGCGGCTATTAACTTATCGGTTTTGTAGCCAATTCCAGGTTGCCCGGAAATACCCGTAATCCCAATGTCTTTGCGCACTACTATCGGCTCAAGATTCATATAATCGGCCAGTTGTGTTGTCGATACGAAAGGAACGCCTTCCATCTGCATCTCCACAAGCTTGTGAAGATAAGTCGGCATCCTTCTAATCGAAGGTGTCTTTTGTATTTTCATCACGGCCATAATTAATGGAAACCTTTTGGATAGTTAGATATTTTTTTATCGAATGAACATAAAATACTACAGCGTAAAACATTTTCAAGGGTTTTTAAAATATTTTTATATGAATAGTAAAAGAGTTATTGATCCGGCGGTTGCAATGCCGTATAGCGTTGGATTAAAGTGTAAGAAAATATGCAGGAAATTTAATACTAGAAAAATTCAGAACGCTGCACATGCACGACGTCAAAACGTCGCTCTAAACTTCGCGCGCGCATTATGCGCGCGCGAAGTTTAAAACAGGCAATTACGCCATATTTCTAGTTTCTGCGGATAGGACATGGCGGCATAAGCCGGGCTGGTTGAAGGTAGCAGAAAAATCTTCATTCCGGGAATTTTTTCGGGATCACAGCAATAGCGGAAAAACTTCTCTGCGCCTCTGCCGTTGAGGCAGATATTTTGCAAATTCGGGTATGATTTGAACAGTTTGAAAAAGTCATTGTAGCGGGCGTTTTTAATTTTTGCGTCCAGGCTGCCGGGACGTTCGCAGGATTTCAGGGTATCCCACAGCCCGATGCCGTGACGGTTTAATTCCGCCAGTCGCGCGGAATAGGGCAGGTTGGGATCGAAGCCGAAAATTGTTCCCATAATCGGCCAGAATGCATTGCGCGGATGAGCATAATATTGCTGTTGGCGCAACGATTCTGTTCCGGGCATGGTTCCGAGAATCAGGGTATGAGTGTGCCGGTCGAGTACCGGCGGGAACGAATTGCTCATCAGGATTCCGGCGGTTTATTCCGTTTGTATTGACCATTCTGAGCACGCGGCGAAGGTACGTGGTCATTGGGCCTGATCCGGTATCCGTTTGCGCCCAGGCATTCACGAATGGACTTAATGATTTTTTCATCGAGGCTGATTTTGACCGTGGTTTCGACAAAAATCGATTCGCCGCTTTGTGCGTTTACGCCGAAAATCACGGGGATATTGCCAGGTGATGCGCTGCATATTTGATGCAGCTTTCTGAGTTTATCGACGTATTTATCGTCTTCGCTGATGTATAAGAAAAGTTCATCGGTGTATTCGTTATAGACGTTTTCGATCTGGACGACTTTTTCAGCGAAAAGTTTAGCCCGTTCCTCTTCGCGTTTGCTGGTCAACGCTTCGATAAAAATCGGCATTTCATTATTCAGGTTGATACCCTGAACTTTGATTTCTTCGAGAGTTTTGCTGTAAATCATGCATTCAATACTGTTTCCGGCAATATCTTCCAGTTCCAGAATGGCATAAGGTTTTCCGCTTTTTCTGCTGACCATGAAACGACAGGTTTTGATAAATGCGGCCAGTCGGACGCCGCAGTTGTCATTAATCTCGTTTAACTGCCCGATTTTGACAGTAGAGAACGCTTTGGACAATTCGAGGTATTCAGACATTGGATGACCGCTGATATAAAAACCGAGCAATTCTTTTTCGCTATGCAGCATTTCGGCGTGAGAAAATTCCGGGATATCCGGTATCGCCACGGTCTGCATTTCTTCCTGTTCGGAATCATCCAGCAGGTCGAAGAGGGAGCCTTGCCCGCTCAAGCGATCCCGAACTCTGGCTTGTGCAAAACGAATGGTTTCCTCGCTGATGGCCAGGATTTGCGAACGGCGCAAGCCGAAGCAGTCAAACGCACCGGCTCTGGTCAGGCATTCCAGCATTCTGGAGTTGACCGAGCTGCTGCAACGTTCGCAAAAGTCCGTAAAGTTTTTAAATTTACCGTCTTTGCGGACTGATTCGACAATTTTGCCGGCGGCACTGCTGCCGACACCTTTGATTGCGCCCAAGCCGAAGCGTATGGAGTCATTATCGACAGAGAAATCGATGTCGCTACTGTTGACATCCGGCGATAGTACCTTGATGCCCATTTCCCGGCATTCGCTGATAATAAAAGCGATTTTTTCGGCGTTAGCCAATTCGCTGGTCAGCACCGCTGCCATAAATTCGACGGGATAATTGGCTTTGAGCCAGGCAGTACGGTAAGCGACGAAAGCATAAGCGGCGCTGTGAGATTTGTTAAAACCGTAACCGGCGAATTTACTGATTTTTTCCCAGATAGCTTCGGCTTTTTGATATGGAATCTGGTTGTGTTCGGCGCAACCGGCAATAAATTTGGCACGTTCGCCTTCAAGGACTTTGACATCTTTTTTTCCGATGGCGCGGCGGAGAATATCGGCTCCACCCAACGTAAATCCCGCCAGTTCCTGAACCACCTGCATGATCTGCTCCTGGTAGAGCATGATGCCGTAAGTTTCTTTGAGAATTTTCTCCATTTTCGGGTGGTCATACTCAACCGGCTTGGTACCGCGTTTGCAGGCGACAAATTCAGGGATAAACTCCATCGGTCCCGGGCGGTATATCGCAATCAGCGCGATAATGTGTTCAATGGTTTCTACGCCGAACTGACGGCAGAGATTCTGCATGCCGCTGGATTCAAGCTGAAATACGGAAATGGTATCACCGCGATTGAGTAAATCATAAGTTTTTTGGTCGTCAAGCAAAATTTTCGAGATGTCGATCTCAATGCCTCTGGATTTTTTAATCAGGTCGCAGGCATTCTGAATGATAGTCAGAGTACGCAGACCGAGGAAGTCCATTTTCAGGAGGCCGAGGCTTTCGCAAGGAACTGCCGGAAATTGCGTGATTACTTCGCCGTCGG
>JAAYPP010000197.1 GCA_012519765.1 Lentisphaerota bacterium | reverse complement strand
ATTTGATAATCGTTTTTAGTTTGTAAAGTATTTTAACAAAGATAACATATTTAATATAAGCAGTTGCCGATTAATTGCAAGCTACGTTGCGATTTTGTCTGAACATAAGTCTTTCATGCATTTTTTCATAATTATAAAATTGGTCATACCAATTTAAAAGAAATTTGTTATGATTCCATTTTTTGACAGTCCGGCCAAAGTATTTAAGTCCAATAATCGGATATATTTCGGATATTCAATAGTGAAGAAGCTTGATTTGGAGTATCAAGGAATTATATTATCCATCCGTCAAAACCGTTCAGGGGTTTGTTATATTTCAATAGTTATTTAAATATCTAGGTCGGACAAAATGGCTGATCAAAAATCGATAAAACTTGAATTTGAGATTACAAACCAGCTTGGTTTGCATGGTCGTCCGGCATCATTATTTGTCCAAACTGCAGCAAATTTTAAATCTGATATCTTCGTTGAAAAAGACGGTGCGGAAGTTGACGGAAAAAGTATCATGAATCTTTTAATGCTGGCTGCCGGAATAGGCACCAAAATCAGGATTTCCGCAATCGGTGAAGATTGCGAAGAGGCAATCATGGCAATTGCGAATTTGTTTAAACAGAAATTCAATGAGGAATGATCATGAATGTCAATCCGCATGAATTGAAATTTCAGGCGGTTGCAGCTTCTCCGGGAATTGCGATCGGGCAGGCATTCATAATTTTGCCTCAAGTATCTTCTTATGAAAACGTTTTGGAGCGAGTAATCCCAGAATCTCAAATCGATTCTGAAATAGAACGGTTCAATCGTGCATTGGAGCAGTGTCGCCAGCAAATAATAAACATGCAGCAACGAGTACAGGACAAGTTTGATTCCCGTGAAGCAGGAATTTTTGATGCACACCTGTTGATTGCCGATGACCAAATCCTGAATGATGAAGTAAAAACATTAATAGGAAAAGGCGTTAACGCGGAAGCGGCCTACAAACGGGTTATAACCCGTTATGTCAATGCTATCGAAAGCATTCCTGATAGTTATATCAGAGAACGAGCCAATGACATTAAAGACATAGCATCCAGGGTTATAAATAATCTTACTCGTGAAAGTACTCCGGTCGTCAAGCCACCGGATACTCCGCATATCGTGATTGCTCATGATTTAACCCCTTCTGAAACCGCGTTGATGGATCGTAAAACCATTCTGGGTTTTGCAGTTGAAACTGGCAGTACTACTTCGCATACCGCAATTCTGGCTCGTTCCATGCAAATGCCGGCTATTGTGGGGTTGCCGCATGAGGCGTTTACCGAGATTAAGAATGGGAGCATGATCATTGTTGATGGCGGTAATGGCGAATTGTTTGTCAATCCTGCGCAAGAAACATTGGACTTTTACCGTGAACGAATCGCTCTTGAACATAATTTCGCCATTTCATTGGCTGGTGAGCGTAGTCTTCCGGCGCAAACAACGGACAATTATGAGGTCAAACTTTATGGTAATCTGGAAACAGCTGAAGATCTTTCTGCGATTATTGAATCCGGTGCTGGCGGAGTTGGTTTATTTCGCACAGAATACATGTTTATCAACACCGCGGTTTTGCCTTCAGAAGATAAGCAATATCAGATTTATAGTGATTTAGCTCGCCGCATTCATGGCGCGCCACTGGTAATCAGAACTCTGGATATCGGGGGCGATAAACTTGAGAGCAGAATAGACGCGACAATGGAGGCCAATCCATTTCTGGGACTTCGTGCGATACGACTTTGCCTTAAATCGCGAATCGATATTTTCCGCGCTCAACTGCGAGCCATTCTGCGTGCTTCCATCCATGGTGATATCAGAGTAATGTTTCCGATGATTTCGTGTGTGGAAGAAGTTATTGAGATCAAAAGCTTTGTCGCCAAAATGATGTCTGAGTTGAAGTCGGAAAACATCGCATTCAATCAAGATATTAAGTTGGGGATAATGATTGAAATCCCTTCAGCAGCGTTAATTGCAGAAAAGCTGGCACCGTTGGTCGATTTTTTCAGTATCGGAACCAATGATCTGATTCAGTATTCGATAGCAATAGATCGTAACAACGATCGCGTAGCTTACCTTTACCAGCCGACACATCCGGCGGTGCTGGAGTTGATTCACCGCACGGTTTGCGCTGCCCGGAATCATGGGATAGCGGTATCAATTTGCGGCGAGATGGCTGGCAATCCGATATACACTCCGCTTCTGGTCGGAATGGGGGTTCATGAATTAAGCATGGGACCAAATTCTATCGGCATCATCAGGCGAATTATCCGGATGATGAATAAAAAGGACGCGGAGACTGCGGTCGCGAAAGCGTTAAAATGCACAACAGCAGAAGAAGCCTTAAAAGTTTCTGCAGGAATTTTGCGAAGTATTGCCCCCGACATGGTCGGGCTAGGAATGCCGGGTTTCTAAAAATTACCGTGACTTACGGAATATATTTTTTAACGGACGCCGGGTCTGAAATTTAAATTCTTGACGATATTTCATATTTTTAAAGATCCTGAAAAACACTTTTTCACCATTTGCTGATTCGAAAAAGCCGCTGCATTGAATTTTAATATCTGATTTGTTCAATGTTGCTGTTTTTATCCTGAAATCAGTCTGATTTTCGCTGATTTTGCTGATCAAAGGTTGTTCACCCGTGGCAATAGTTTCGCTACGGCCATCGGAAAAAATTATTTCAAGCTCATTAATGGTTGCGGATACAAGGTTTTGTACATCGTCGGGAAGATCAAGAGAAATCAACATGGTATTGAGCGGATAAATACGGTAGTAATATAGGACACCGGGCAAGATGGTGTTACGCTCAGCATCCAGAAGAAAATCGATCCGGTGGGCAGGCGTTCCGCTATGATGCGGCACGGGGAGAGAAGCCGGATAATGGCAATTATTCAGAATCACGATGCCGTTACTGGCAACAGCATAAATAACCGTAAATCCGAAAATGGCGACCAGAGGTAGCCAAGCTCTACGCCATTTGCGGAGCGTTTTAATGAATGACATTATTTCCCGCTAACAACAAAAGCAGTTATTGAAATAAAAAATTTATACATTGGGGTCCTCCAACAAAGAAATAATAGTATAATGTGCTTTTTATCCTCTATTATTCAAGTATTCAAATCATGATTTATGCAAGACTTTTTCCGTATCAGAAGCGCAACCATTCAAGATATCTGATAACTCCATCCGCCGGACCTGAAACTCCTGATGCCGCGAAAGTCGCGGCCAACCGTGATGTCGGCGCGTTTTCGCCAGCGGCATGCTCAATAAGAACGGTATAATAATCTGACGGTGCGATCGAAAATCGAGTCAAAAGGGTGCCCCACAGCAGCGGATCAATCTGTTCGCTGACCGGGATTCGACTTTTACGCCATTCTTTCAGCGCAGCCATAACATCAGCGGCCTGTCTTTCGTCAAGTCCACCGTAAATTCGCAACAAAGACCATGACACGGTATAAAGATCAGGATTGTAGTTGCCGGATATGGCAGGCAACCTGACGAATGAAAATCTCCCGTTAGCATCAACCGGCAGGATATCGTTTACTTCTGGAATCCAGCGCAATTCCTCGCGGAACTCGATTTGTCCGTTTCGAGGCAGATGGTTCATCGTTACTTCTTCATAATCGCCACGTTCCAGGCCGTCAGTGCCGGGATTGTCGTCAGAATCGGTATAGTCGTTAATCCGGTTACTCAAAACGGTGATTTTATCGTTTAAGGTCGTGGAACCGGTGATTGAACTTAACATATTCAGGCTCCGCCGGTGCTGGTTCTGATGCATCGGCAAGCCGGCGGTGCCGTTTACAATCCGGTATTTGACGTTGATCCCGTAATAATCAATCTCTCTCTCGACAGCATCAGGGAGAAACCGTTCATGATCATATTCGTCATAATCTGTTTCCGTTCTGTCATCCTGCTCGAAAAGCTCAAAGTCTGCCTCAATCAGATATTGAATACGGTTCAAACAGCCCTCGCTGACATATTTCGAACGAAACACCGCCGCGGACGCGCCAATATTAAAAGTATTCAACTGAGCGATGATGACCAACGCGCCGACCAGAACTCCGGCAGTGAAGATTAAACAAAGTGTAGCAATCAGGGCGACTCCGCGCTCATGGTGTTGCGAATATTTCATAATATCGGCTCCTGTCGCTGACCGAAAGTCGAATTGCTGCTGGAAGCAGCAGTTCTGCGAAGCCATTTTTCCGAAGTCCCGTCATTCCATTCTATGGTCAGCTGAATTGCCAGCGGAATCGCCGCGTGGTCATCTTCAATCCAGCTTTCCAGCCATTCAATTTCCCGGTTGCGTGTTTCAGCGTATAGAAAAGATATTGCGCGGACATTGGAAGCAATAACCTCAGTTTGATATTGGTGTTCGTTGATATCAAGCCACGGCAACAGCGGAGTCGAAGCATAATCGCATTTCAACTTGTCGCCATCCTGATAGAGCCGGATGAACCACAATGCGCTGTCATTGCTGAAAGAGCGTCGCAATGCGGTAAGCCACAGTTCATTATTTTCGCCTTGAAAAACAAAACGGCGTTCCAGATTATCGTCATTCCACGAGAAAGGAACCGCATTGCCCATAAAGGAGTCAGCGATGCGGTCAATGGCCTGATTGCGGGACAATTCATTGCCGATACGTTGAGCCTGCATATAGCTGCGGTAAAAAATATTAACCGAGGTGCCGACCAGCAGCGCGACTAACGCCATAATTGCCGTAGCCGCAATCATTTCCAGGAGCGAAAACCCCGATTCGTTATTCCGTGGTGTTATCATAAATAATCCGGTCAACTTTTATGGTTTCAACAGGTTGGCGATCCGAATTGCGGACCAGTTCGATAATGCAGCAGCGCAGCGGCGGTTGCCCGACAATTCCGGTGAAATCATCGGAAATATCTTCGGCATCTTCATACCGGACGTTAACCGCAAAATCCGGATAATCAAAAAATTCTCTGGTAATCGGTTCCGGTTCCTCAGACGGCAGTAGCAGATAATATTCCGCAGCCTGAGTCAACATATGAATATTCTGCCAAAGCTCACGTGCTTTAAACAGCCGCTGCTGCGAAGAATTGGCCAGGGTCAGCAACGCCACCAAGCTGAGCCCCAGAATTGCCAACGAAACAATCACTTCGATAAGCGTAAACTTCTGGTTAGATTTGGTCATAGTGGATCAACTTCATAAATTTATTCTTCATTTTCTTTTTCGATTATTAATCCGGTCAACGCCGAAACGGAGAAAACCTTTTTCAACCCTTGAAAACTCATCACAAAATTGCGGGTTCCGGAACCGCCGCCGTCAGGAAAAAACCGAAAAACTTCAAGGGCGTCATCATACCCGACAAAAGTATTCATTGCCAATTCGCTGTCCGGATTAAGTTCGTAACCGTCAGGGAGTTTCCAACTCAATTTGGCAAAATTTTCCGGGTCCTGCCAATCGCTGGAATCGCTTTCAAAAACCAAATCCGCCGGCGGATCAATCAAAATTGCAGTTGTTTCGTCGCGCTCAATGATTTCGGGTTCGCCGGCACGAAAAACCCTTTCGGAAGGATAAAAAAAGATCACGCGATCACGTCCCAGTTCCATCGCCTGAACACGAGCACGCACCGTAAAAGCCTTGAACTCCCGCGCCGCCTGTTCAAATGCTACAGTAGTTGAACCGGAACGCAAATATACGGCAGCAACTCCGGCTCCAATCATCATTATCACAATTACCGCAACAATTTCCAGCAGGGTGAAACAGCTTTTTTGCATATGTGCAGAAGGCTCTAAAATTCGCGCGCGCATTATGCGCGCGCAAATTTTAAACGCAAGATATTCCAATTTCGCGTCGCAAGATTTTCCGAAACATATTATCGCCATAAATCAAAGCCTGACTGATGAACCAATTGGTTCTTATTTCCAGTTATTAATATCGGCATCCTCGCCCTCGCCGTCCGGCTGTCCGTCCGCGCCATAACTGCTGAGATCAAATTCACCGTGTTCCCCGGGACAGACATAGACATAATCATTACCCCATGGATCTTTGGGAATATTGGGTTTGATGTACGGACCTTTCCATTTTTCATCCTGATTGATATTTTCCAACAAAACCTGCAAGCCGTCGGCGGTATCCGGATATCTGCCCATATCCAGCTTGAAATCCATCAAGGATTGTTCCAGTAATTTGATTTGGGTCGTCGCCGTACTTATCCTGGCATTGGTGACGTGACGCATGTAAAGTGGGGTCGCGATTGAGGCCAGCATCACCAAAATCACAATTACAACGACGATTTCGATCAGCGTGAATCCGACTGTTTTCAACTCTTTTTTTCTCATTTTGCACTGCTCCTTTTTATGTTTTTTATCTGATTTTATTCAGGCATTAACCTGATTGATTTCCATGATGGCCAAAAATATTGAAACTACTACAATTAATACCAGAACGGCGAGAAAAACAATCATTGCCGGTTCAAAAATACTGAGCATACGCTTGATTTTCCGCCGGGTATTTTCTTCAAGGTGTTCGGCCACACGCTTCAACATTTCGCCGACATAACCGGATTCCTCGCCAACTCGTATTTTGGCCGCGGTTCCGGGCGGCACGAAAGGATTACCGCTGATGGCTGCCGAAAGCTTTTCGCCGCCTTTCAGGCGACGCTCCAGGTTGCTGAAGCTTTCCCGGATAATCTGATTCTGAATAACCTTGGTGGCAATCCTGACGGTGCGGATGATATCAACATGATTGGCAACCAGAATCGACAGCGTTTGAATAAATCTGCCATTTTCAATTTCAACCAGCAATTTTCCGAAAACCGGTATTTTCAATACCATACGGCTGCGCCATTCTTTAATCCGTGCCGCCCCATAGCGCCATTTAACCACCAGCCAGCCAATCAACGCCAGTGGCGGTATCAGCATTGACCAGAGCATTAGATCGCTCATAAATAATAAAAAGACCATTGACGGAGGCTGTTCGCGCCCCATATCAACAAATATTTGCGCAAACTTCGGCACAAAAACCGTAAACATCAGAATAGTAACGATAATTATCAGGCCCAAAACCACTGCCGGATAAACCGAACTGGTGATGATAAATTCTTTCAATTCTCTGCTTTCAGCCATAAAACGACGCAGTTCGTCGACAACTTCCGGCAAACATCCGGTCTCCTCGCCGGTTTCAATCAGATTGGCATAAAAACCGGGAAATACCGGTCCGTAGGAACGTACCAGCCCAGAAAACTTTTTCCCTTCATGAAGCCCCTGGCGCAACGCTGTGACAAATTGCCGCTGATGTTCATTGCTGCAGGTTTCAGTAATAATGCCGAGCGCCCTTTCCAGCGGAATATTGGCTACCAGCAGCGGCGCAAGCTGTTCGGTAAACTCATAAGCATCGACCTTGGAACGTGTCATAAACGATTTAGCACCGGCGGCAACGTCAGTTTCACCACAAAAGCGTACCGGGCGCAAACCACTGGAACGCAATTTATTCAGCGCCTCTCCGGCATTATCCGCTTCAATCACAACTTCCTGCGTTTCACGTCCGATTGCCGCAGCAATATATTTATAAAGCGCCATGAACTATTTTGCTCCTTAAGCTGTTGATCCGCATCGATTTCATCATAATTCTGAAGTAGAACGAGCCAATTCCTCAGCCGTAGTGACTTGCTCTCTGACTTTGGCGTGTCCGTCTTCCAAAAGAGTCACCATCCCGTTTTTGACTGCAAGTTTCTCAATTTCAGAGCTCGGCAGGTTGGTATTGACCGCGCGTCTGATTTCGTCGTTCATCCGCAAAAGTTCAAAAATCCCGCTACGCCCTTTGAATCCGGAACCGTTACAAGTGCGACAGCGCAATCCGGCCGTATCGCTGCCGGAGCCGCCGCAGACTTTGCAGATTTTCCGGACCAGACGCTGAGACAGCACTCCATAGAGGGCGGATGCCACCAGAAAACTTTCCACGCCCATATCAATCAGGCGGGTTACCGCGCCAACCGCGTCATTGGTATGAAGTGTGCTCAAAACCAGATGCCCGGTCAGCGCCGCGTTAATTGCGATATCAGCGGTTTCACGGTCACGAATTTCGCCGACCAGAATAATATCCGGATCCTGGCGGACTATCGAGCGCAGTCCGGAAGCGAAAGTCACTCCAACTTTGGCATTTACCTGCATCTGGCACAACCCGGCCATCTTATATTCAACCGGATCTTCGATCGCAATAATTTTTTTCCGATTGTCGTTAAGTTGTGAAATAACGCTATAAAGCGTGGTGGTTTTGCCGCTCCCGGTTGGGCCGACCACCAGAATCATGCCGTGCGGAATCCGGATCAGCTCATCAAATTGCTTCAGGTGTCCCGGCGACATTCCCAACGTTTTCAGATCAAAGGTTATAGCTTCGCTGTTGAGCAGACGCAACACAATGCTCTCGCCGGTCAGAATCGGAATAGTGCTGACCCGCATGTCAAGTTTGGTGCGCCCAAGCTGAAAATTAGTACGTCCGTCCTGGGGTAACCGGCTTTCCGCGATATTAAGTCCGGCAATCAACTTGATGCGTGACGAGATAGCGGGAAATTGAGTGCGGGGAGTATTCATAATTTCAGTCAAAACACCATCCACACGACAACGGACTGCAACATTATCTTCGCCGGGTTCAATGTGGATATCGCTGGCGCCCAATTCAATAGCCCGGCTGAAAATATCATTGACCAAGCGGACGATTCTTGCTTCACCGGCCATCGAACGCAGGGTATTTTCATCTTCTGCCAGCATTTGGGATTCGATGCTCTCGGTATCTTCCTGCTGGTTGCGGCTCAACAATCGTTCAAGATACGTTCTTCGCACCATGATAAAATGGCAATCCAGCGCCAGTGCCTGCCGAACTTGGCAAACATGTTTATGAATGTCATAAGGATCGCAAATCAATAACTGCATGACGCCCTCATCCCAACGATACGGCAGGCAGAGATTGGTATTGAGATATTCGGTTGACAATCCGGGATAATGCTCCGGGATTTCCAGCTCGTCTTCGTCAGCCGGTTCAATTCCCAATGCGGCCGCATAAACTCCGGTAAGCTCCGGTTCAGTTATAGCTCCGTTTTCCAGCAACAGCCGGTCTGCCGCGCGTTTTCCCGAGGCTTCCACCATCTCATGGTATTCCGGTGCTCGCGCACTCAGCAAATCATTCAGTAGCGTAAGCTGTTGATCAAGATTATGATAATTGCTGTAGATATTTGTCGCCATCCGGTTTACTCCGCATCATTATTTGCGCTGATAACTGGATCAAGTTTTTTTATCACATCGACTTTAACGGCAGATTCAAGCTTGCGTTCTTCAAGCGATTCCTCAAAGACACTCAAAGCCTTGACGGCGTCGTTGTAGCGCGATATCATATCTTTAATCTGGCTTCTTTCGTTGACAATATAACAGGTAATCAGTACCAGCATTTCAGTTCTCTTAGCGCTTAAAATACTATCGCCCAGCAATTCACCGATAAATGGAATGTCGGCAATCAGCGGTATCGATTTAAGATTGTTTTCCTTTCGTTCCTGAATAATCCCGCCGATTACCATGGTTTTCCCGTTACTTACCGTCATTGCGGTTTTCAATACCCGTTCTTTAATGACCGGAGTCTCTGTGGCGTTGGTAATCTTATTCTGGATGGCTTCTGAAACGGTCTGATCCAGCTGCAATGAAATCAAATCAGTGCTGGTTACCTGCGGGGTAACTTTCATAATGATGCCGGTTTCTTTGTAGGTATATGAACGGCTCATGGAACCTGCTGAGCTGGTATTGGTGATATCGGATTGCAGGAGCGGAACCTGCTCGCCGACCCTGATTTCCGCTTCGGTATTGCTGGTGACCACCAGTTGGGGACTGGAAATCAGACTGACATTTTGACGTTCCGCCAATGCCCGCAGAAACCCAAATTTTTCTTCCGGGTTGCTGGGATTGAAAAGTCCCAGCGAAAAACCTTCCTTAGGCGCTTCATCTTCACCTGCGGTCATGTTGTTGTAATTCGTTCCGACTGAAGTGCCGAGATGGTTGCCGACTGATTTATTATTGAATTCAACTCCGAACTCAGTACCCTTACCCAGGGTTATTTCAACAATCAAAACCTGCATTAAAACCTGAGCGGGAACGACATCCAGACGATCCAACAATGCTTTGATTGTGGCGTAAGTGCGCGGAGTGGTGCGAATTACCAATCGGTTATGAACGCCGTCCGCAAATATCCGTACCGGATTATCAAATACACCCGAGGCGCGGTCAATTTGGGTATTAAGCATGGCATTGGTCGAATTGCGGTCGGCAGCAGTGGTTCCGGGAGTGGTTGGCGTACGAGTGGTCTGCGTGGTCAACTGTTGAGTACGATTATCGCCGGAAGCGGTATCAACCGTCAAAGTGGAACCCTGGGTCGTAAAAATTACCGACAAAGCCTGAACCAGCTCTTCAGCTTTGCCATTGGCAACTTTGTAGATATAGGCGCGTTCCTGATCAGAAGATTCGGCATTGTCGAGAATGTGAATCCATTTTTTTATTTCTTCAACAGCTTCTTCGGTAGCCGCAGTGGCTGCAATTAATTGCAACCTGTCGATACTGCTGAGCCGAACCGCCCCCGGCTCCTCGGCGCGGTCGGTGGATAACACCACCGGCAAACCGAGCATCGGCAGAATATTTGAAAGCTCCGTACTGATCTTCGATGGTTTAACATTGCGACAGTAAATCACTGCGCGCGGCCAGTTGACGCGTCCCGGCTGATCGACCGCTTCCAATATTTCCATCAATTTGGCAGTGTTGCTGCTGTTATCACTGATAACCAGTACATTCTGCCGGGTCAACTCAATTATTGCGCCCTCTTTACTTAAAAACGGTTTTAACTGAGCTGCGGTTTCTTTGGCATTAGCGCTTTTCAAAGCGTATGAAATAATGTCATAATTGGCGTTGAAGCGATTGCCATATCGGTTGAGACCGCTACCGGCCGGCATTTTAGCAGCCGGTACAAACTGGAGAAACTGCCCGTTTTTCATAACTCCGACACCGGCGACTTTCAACGTTTCCTCCATAGTTTCCCACAATTCACGTCTGGTCATGGTAGAATTGATATTAAGCGTAATCAGATTTTTAATATCGCTGTCGGCAGTAAAATTAAACCCCAACACGTCGGCGAAAGCCGGAAGCGCGTCCACCAGCGGTGCGGCATTAAATGTGAGCATAACTTCAATTCGCTCATCAGCATCCAGCACAATAAAATCCTCGTAGAAAGGTGCACGCTTCTGCAGACGGGCGGTTTTGGGAGGAGATGCCGCATAACCTTGCGAAAGTTTTTCCGCTTCCTTCTGAATTTCTTCTGAAAAAAGTTCATCTTCAGGAATAATCATGTCCTGAACCGATGTAGTTCTTTCTGTATAGCTTTTGGCGTCTTGTTTCTGGATAAACGCAAAATGATCTTTCGGTTCATCCGTATCTTCATCCTTTGAAAACATATGACAGCCGTTATTTAACCCCAGCAACAATCCGGCAATGCCGGAAACCCATATTCTGCCGCTTATTTTACGTAGTGGAATTCTGCTCATTTTTTTTATCCTGTTTATTATTAAAAAAATTATCTTCGTGTGCTGGTTCTGGTTCGCGGCTGCTGCCGCGTACCGGACGTTGCGTTCTGTTGTACCATCCGGTTCTGCTGCATCATCATTTGCTGCATCATTCGCATCTGTCCCATCATCATCATTTGTTGCATTTCTGCTGCATTGCGCGGTCTTTGAGCTGCGGCTTGCTGTGATGCCTGCGCGGCAGTCACATTTTGTCCGGCAGACTCAAGTTGAAGTTCCAAATTGCTACCGCTGCGTGACAGCGTAACGCTGTTGCTGCCGACTGATTTCAGAGTATAACCATTTTCCAAAGTGTCCCCGATCCTGAAAAACTGTTGTGGCGCAGCCTGTTGTTGCTGATTGTTATTATTTCTGGTGAAAAAATTCCGCCTGGCCTGTCTGGTCTGCCTGATCACTGCTCCCTGATTAGGCCCGACTTTATAAATACCGACCAGCGCCAACTGCGTATTGGCGGTACGTCCGCCGCGCCCGGCCACGGCATCCGGACAACGGTTGATATTAAACAGATTGTTACGGGTAATCATCAGTTCGGCATCTTCTGCGGTGATTGCCTTGGGCGTTGTCCCGACAATTTTGCTTCTGCTTTCCGGACGGCTTTCCGATCTTTCGCGTCCGGCACTATAAACCACTTTTTCCTCAGTTTTAAACAAACTTGACACGCCCCAAAGCGCCCCCAGCGCCAGCGCCAAATTTAAAACAATCAATAGTGCTTTCATGTTTTATTGTTCTCCGTCATTTTGTTCTATTCCAATCAGACGAATGGTTCCGCTGAACACCAGCCTTTCCGAATTCTGCAGATGTTCATGCCGAAAATCGGCGCGCTTCCAATGCAATTCCGGGGTTTCCTTATATATTTCGCGCAGAAACAAGGTGAGCAGCTCTAAAGTTTCTGTCGCGCTCATATCAATTTCCAGAAAGTGCAAATCGTTATTGATTCTGCTTTGGCGAACTGCGCCGACACTGCCGAGCTTAATCCCTGCCCGTTGTGCGGACTGCTCGATCTTTTTGCGAAGTTCTACGCAGGCAATGCCATGTTTTTTTTCATCCCAGAATTTTTCCAGGTTGGCTTTATACAATTTTTCGGCATCGGCGAAAATCTTTTCCCGTGCTTCCTGCTCTTTAACACTTTCAGAAACTTTTTTCAGATTTTGCCGCGCGTCCTCCAGCCGTTTGCTGCTTGGTATCCAACTTTCAATATTACCGCCGAACATCCAAAGCAGGTAGATAATGGAAAAAAGCAACCCGCCGATGCAAAATCCAATTTTTGCCTTCTGAGATTCACGGAATTTTTTCAATAGATTTTCGAACACAGTTATTTATCCTTATCCAGGCGGTTCAATTTTAATGAAATCATCATTATAGTTTCGTTCATCTGGCGATTTTGAAGCGTACCTACTCTGAAATCCGTAAGTCGCCGCAACGCTGCGGCCAGATCAAGATTTTGCTGCGAAGTCTGAATACTCAAATCGACGCCGGCTTCATTCCAGCGCATATTGGTTACCAACGCTTGCGGCGGTAGCGCTTCCGACAAGCGACCGAGATTAAAGAGCAACTCGCGATCACCAATATTCAATTCGTTTACGCGGACCATCTCTTTATATTCTTTCTCTTTGGCACGGGTTCTGGTTCTGATTCCTTCGGTTTTTCTGGTCTGTACCGCAATTTGTTGATTAAGTTGCTGATATTCATTTCTGAATTTCACCACGTGCTTGAGACCGTTGAATCCCAGACAACCCGCAATAATCAGCGCCAGTACTACAGCTGTACTGATTAATGAACGCAAACGTTGCGGGCGGAGTTCTGCCGGCAGCACCGTAAGTCCTGCCCGTTTTTTGGAAAATTCCTGCTTACTGGCATAACGTGCCAAAGTCAAAACGGTGATAAATTCCTCATAACTACGATCATCTCCGAGTTCCGGAGCAAAAACAACCTCTTCCTTCAGTAGCTTCAAAAGATGTTCGTTGCATACAGTTTCCGTTGTCGCCGGATGCCAGGAATTGTTGCTCCAATAAAAAAGTTGATCAAATTCGGGCAACCGTGTTTTTTCTTCCGGTGGCAGTTCAGGCAACGCCAAAAGCGGATAAATGAATTCGTCAGCGCGCCGCCTTCGTATCTTCAACGCCTGGCACCAGTCCAACAGCGCACCCGACGGAAATCCATAAACTGAAACCGAGAGCTCACCTTCACCTGCCGGCTTGCTGACAAACTGAAGATCAAAATCCTGCGGCAACTGCAAAACCTGTTGCTGCGCATCAAATTCCAGCGCGGACGCTAATTCACGAACCGACAACGCCGGAGTTTTAGTCACAAAGAAAAACCCGCCATTCAAAGGCGAACTGATGACCAGAATATGCTCGGATTTCAGCTCCAAAGCTTTAAACGCGTCACCAAGGCGTTCGGACAGTTCGCGCCCTTCTACAGCCACACAGCAAACTCTGACCACCGTAAGTTGCTTGTGCCCACTGTGCAGACGCGCCCCACGCATTACGCCATCAGTTCCGATGGTTATAGCTGCATATTCGACCGCAGAGAATATTGACATTAAAACTCCTTAATGTGATTAGCGCATTCTGCCAAAATCATTGTATGTGTTACGATTTTGAGTTTGAGTCTGGTTTGATGACGGCTTTTCAACCTGTATTACTCTGGTAGAAGACGGACGCGCGATAACCTGACGCTTCAATTCTTCGGAATCAAGTCCGGCTTTTTTGGCTAATTCACGGAATTTTTCACGTGCGGCATCGGGATCTTCCGCCCGCAATTTCACCATTGCATTATATTCCTCAGGATAACTCCGCTTAATTAAGAATTCCGCCCGTTCTACAGCCAGACGCGCAAGATCGCGGGTCAGGATTTTATGCTCAGGCAATTCATATGCCGGCAAGGTCAGTTTCTCTTTTTCCGCCAGAACTTTCAATTTTGCCAGTGCGGCCTCGCGATCAGTCTCGCGAAGTTTCTCATATTCCGCAAATTCGGTCGGATATTTTTCTTTCAGCTGTTTTTCGATCTTCTGCCATTCCGCCAGTTTATCTTCTTTTGCCGGATCCGGCTCTGGTTTGGCTTCGGGGGTTTTACTATCGCGGCGGCGACCGAATTTGGGCATTTCTATTCCGGCTTTAGCTGCCAGTTCCCGCTTTTTCGCAAATGCCGCACGACGGTCGCTTTGGTTCAATTTTTCAATTTCGGCAAATTCAGCCGGATATTTTTCTTTCAGCTGGGCATCAACTTTCTGAAATGCTTCCATCATATTACGCATGGCTTCGCTGTTGCGCCCGCTTCGTTCACGCCGACTGCTTTCATTTTGCGCCGGCTCTTGATTTGCCGTATCCTCAGGAACTTGTGCGGCCATGTTCAGTGCCAACCCTGTAAAAATAGCCAACCAATATTTAGTCATGACAACCCCGTGCGTTAAAAAAGTTAAAGACAAAGGCAAATATATGTCTAAACGCTTAGAATGCTTATTTATTGTATCGTCTTTCAGATATTTTACCGCAAAATACAGAAAATCTGACAACTGTTTTCTATTCTAAAATTCGCGCGCGCATAATGCGCGCGCGAATTTTAAAAGCATAAATATTAAAGTAAATCTAAAGCGTTGCCCGCGGTTTCCGCCGGTTTGACCTTATACCAGACCCCGATTAGGATGCCGTCTTCGTCAATCAGAAATGATGAGCGGATAATCCCGAAAAACAATTTTCCGTACAAAGATTTTTTATCCCAAACTCCATAAGCTTCAGCGGCGTGACGTTCCGTATCCGCAAGCAGCGGAAAGTTCAATTCATAACGATCTGAAAATTTTTTCTGCGCAGCGGGTGCGTCCGGACTGACTCCGAGTATCGTTACCCCTTTTTTCTTCAATTCATTCCAATGGTCGCGCAACGAACAGGCTTGAATCGTACAACCGGGAGTATTGGCTTTGGGATAAAAATACAATAGTACTTTTGAACCCTTGAGCTGCTGAAGCGTAATTTCATTGCCGTGCTGATCGGTCAGCTTAAAATCCGGCGCCGGTTGACCGGCAGTAAGCTTCATGAGTTTATATCCGGCGTAACGATTTTCAGTTCAATCGAAATTCGCAAATCTTTGACGCTTTCAGAATAGGTTTGCATGTGCGGCGCCTGAAGATGTTCGTTAAGATGGTCAAGACTTTCCCAGCTTTCGACGATTGTAACTCGATCAGGATTGGCCGGAGCAAATTTGCTGTCAACATCAATACATGGTTCATAGCTGAGACAGCCATCCTCATGCAGTACATTGGGTACATTGGCGTTGAATATTTCCAGAAATTTTTCCCGGCAGCCCGGCTTCAGATTGACTGTGGCAATTACGTGAATCATGATTTTACTCCTTTTTATTGGTAAGATT
>JAAYPP010000026.1 GCA_012519765.1 Lentisphaerota bacterium | reverse complement strand
TTAACGATGATGAGGCCGGGCTTCATGCGGATTTTGAGGTATGGCTGGAAAAACTGGCACCTGAAAAACCTTATGAACAATATCGGCATAACGGTTTTGAAGACAACGGTGATGCGCATCTGAAGCGTCAGGTTATGGGGCGCGAGGTTATGGTTGCAGTTACCGGTGGCAAACTGGATTTCGGACCGTGGGAACAGATTTTTTACGGCGAGTTCGACGGTAAGCGCAGTAAACGTGTTCTGATCAAGATCATCGGCGAATAATCCTGAATTGTAACGACACATGCGTAAAAAAAGCTTGTATAAAATTCGCGCGCGCATAATGCGCGCGCGAATTTTAAGCTCTGATATTATGCTGAACTATTTCACGAAAAGCATATTGAAATAGAGAGAACAGAATTCGGGTAAAAAAGACGGCATCTTTTTGCATGATTTGAGTTTGAAATATTTTTGTGCGGCGGTTCTGACCAACCGGTGATTGGTAATATGATAATCATCAATATTTTTAAATCCGATTGTGTTAAACAAATATTTCATGTTTTTGCTGACTTTAGGCATGCCGATTAACAGCGATCCGCCCGGACGGAGGATGCGGTGCATTTCAGACAGTATTTCATCATATTTTTCAATGTGTTCAAACACCAAAAATGCAACGATCAGGTCGAAATGTTCTGCCGGATAATTGCCGAGCAGAATATTTTCTTTTCTTAGGTCAGCTTCAATGGAAAGCGCTGAAAGGATTTCTTTAAGTTTGACGTCATCGGACAGAATGTCAATGCCGTAGAGTTCGCTGCCGATTTTGTCCAGTGAGGGCATCAGCAGACCGCTACCGTAACCGAAATCCAGAATGCGCCGGTATGGCGGGGTCAGCAAAGATAATCCGTCGCTGATTCTTTTTCGGTAAAGCCAGCCGACCAGCGGTTTGTAATAAAACCGCAAAGGATCGTCATAACGTGATACCGGTGCGAAAACTTCTTCATCAAGCAGAATGAATTTGGCAGTGTTGTTCAAGGCAATTTCTCCTTTTGGCATGTTCAATGAAATTTAATTTTGAATAGTGATACCATGCACATTCGGAGCATAATCCAGCCATTTTTGAAACGGTTGGTCATTTTGGTTTCGCCGTAGGTGCGTTCCATATAATGTACTGGCATATCGATAATTTTCAGATGATTTTTGGCGGCTCCGAAGATCAGTTCATAATCACCCCAACGGTCTTTGATGCCCCAGTAACCGCGCAATTTTTTAATTTTTGCATAATCTTCGCGCCAGAAAACTTTAGTTCCGCACAGTGTATCTTTGATCTGTGTATCAAGAATATAGGAAAAAAAGATCGAGAAAAACTTGTTGCCGATAATATTGAAGAAACGCATGGCGGCATCATGCATCGGATAAACCAGCCGTGAACCGTTAATAAACTCTCCCTGTCCAGTGGCAATTGCCTCATAAAAATACGGCAGTTCTTCGGGGATTACGGTTAAATCAGCGTCAAGAATCAGCAGAATATCGCTGGTCGCGGCGTCAAACCCGGTCCACACATTATCAGCCTTGCAGATGCCGGGGCCGTCAACCAGTTTGATATCTTTGTCCGGGAATTTTTTTTGCATGTCGCGCACCACATCCGGAGTGCCGTCAGTCGACTTGTCGTCACAGAAAATGATTTCAGTATGTTTTCCCAGCATTGGAATGCGTTTGACCGCGTCTTCAATATTTCCGGCTTCGTTGCGGCATGGGATAACTATGCTGACACTGTAGTCGTTTTTCGATGGCGTATTATGAAGCCTGGCTACGGTCAGTCGCGTCATGGTCAGTTTTCTAAGTCCTGGCAGTCTGGCGAGAAAACGGTCAATCAAAGTTGAAAGTAACGGGATGTAGAACGGAAATAAAATGATTTTGGTATTGTTGACGGGCTCAAAATTCGAGAGTCGCAAGATATTATCAATATCTGCATCGGAAAACCAGTTATGAACATGCTGAGGAATGCGCATGCGGCACTTTTCCGCAAGTGAGACCAGCGGTTGCCACAGGTAATTATAATAATAGACCACGATTCTGGTATGACGTCCGCAGTTTGGTCTGATGCAGTCAAATAAACCCTTCAAATCAACGGTATCTTCAACGCTGCACACCAGAATATAATCAAAAATGCCGTTGATATTGACGTTGTCAGGTTCCTGGTCATAAAATTCCAATTCGGGATATTTGGCTTTGGCAATTCGAACCTGCTGAATGGAGGCTTCAATGCCGACTCCGTATGCAGGTTTCAGTCGGTTGAGCAGATACCCGGTTCCGCAGCCGATGTTTAATACTTTCGCGCCCTCCGGGATGATGTGGCGAAGCGAATTGAGTAATCTCCCGTAATAATATGGATTGCGGTTAATACGGCGGTCGCGCAACGAGGCGATAGAATCCTTTTTTTGACGGATATCGTCACGGATTTTATCAAGAAACAGGTATTTTATCATGATTTTTCCAGGATGTTTTTGCGATAGATGGCGATTTTCGGACGAATTATCTCAAAATAGAAATTTATACGGTAGCGACGTTCCAAGGGCAGTAACCCGAAAAACGCTCGCGGTACAACTTCAAATTCTTTGATCAGTTGATAGTTATATTCCGGTGGCGGTGCCAGATTTTTACCTGAAGTGATACGGGTCAGGAAAGGCTGATTTTCGGTGGTGAAGTAGCTGTTGATGAAATAATCTGCTTCATAAACTTTGGAGCCGACAAGCTCTCTGCTCAAGAAATGATATTTTTCCGGTGATACCATCGGCATGCGGTATGATACCGGATAAAAGACTGAACCGATGGATGATTGTTCTGGAAGGTTTTTATTAATCCAGCGGGCGGCTGTCAATCGGGCATTTTCTTTATTGATACACTGAAGATAGGCCAGGCTGTAGCTGAACGTTCCGATCAGGATAACGGCGCAAATCAACGTTTTCAGCATAGGTTTTTTCAGCAGATCAAGCGCATAGCCGGCGAACAGGCATAATACCGGAACTGCGGGCAAGGTATACATGTCGGAAGTCGGCATTCCTTTGGCCGCCGAATAGAAGAAGAAAATAACAATCGGCAGCATTCCCCAACAGATTTTTCGGGGTTTGATTATTAAAGCGATTACTGTTCCCGCCGCGATTGCTATTGCTGCCGGAATTCCATACGTCAGGAAAAACGCATCATGAGCGTAGTTCAGGACAGTATCAAGGAAATTATAAAGCAGATTTCCCTGTCTTGAAGTATTCATATGGTAGTTTACGGATTGGGCAAAAACCGAAAAATTGAAGAGTATAGGCAGGCTGGATAAAATTCCGGCAATCACGGATGAAGCCAGTGCGCCCGCCAGATAGCGATCCTGGCTTGAGAAGCGCAAAGCCCGCCAGGATTTGCATTCTTCATACCGCCTCAACAAGTGAAACATTAAGATATAGCTGAAAGTGAATACTGCCGGATATTTGGTGGCGGCAGCCAGTCCGGCGCAGATTCCAGACGCGATATAGTCAAACCAACGTACTCTTTTTAAAATCGGTACCGCAAATAAAAGTGTCAATACCGACCAGAATAGTACTGGCGGGTCAGCTTTGATAAATTTCGCGCCGACCGTGATCAATGGTAAAGTGGCCATCAGCAACGATGAGAAAAAAGCCAAAAAAGGTCCGGCAATACGCCATCCGGTCAGAAAAAGAGCCGCCACCGCCAAGGTCTGGAAAAGAGCGCATAACATCCTGACGCTGAAATAAAACGGTCTCATCTTTTCCGGATTGACCAAATAAGATTCAGGGGAACCCACGGCGCCAAGATAACCGGTAATTTTAGCGATTGCCAGCGGAAAGCCCATCTGGTAAAAGAAGAATGAACCGTAAATATAAGAATTCGGGCGTGGATCCTTTTCCTGATACATTTGGGCGAGCACTTTGAAAACATAAAACTCGTCAGGATTGAAAGTCCGTACTTGATCAAAATACGGCGATAATTTTGCCAATTCGCGGAAATTATCGGGATTTTTTTTGTCGAGAAATTCGGATTGTTCAGCAATGTTCGAGGCCATTGCGTTTTTAAGTTCCGGCAGTTTTTTTTCAACAGTTTTGCTACCGCCGAGCGCAAGTTCAAGCCTTTCCTGCGAAGGCAGTCCGAGGCCTAACCCATAAAAATTTAAAAATGCTGAAACGATAATTACTCCAATCAAAAGGAGCCAGTTTTTCCGGTTGTTGAAACCGCACATTGAATATGGTTCGTCTTTCATGCTTCTTCCGAATTGTGATTGAAGCTGTAATATAACATAATGCAGAAGGTTTTCCATAGAATTGCCGATTTGAGTTAACGATATGAGAACGATGTTTGATTAACCTGTCTTGCTGCTTGAATTTATTCCAGCCGGGAATTATACTATTCTTTCTTGAAATGGAGCAAGATATAGATGAATTTGGCAACTCTTATTTCGGTAGATTCAATAATTTCCGGAGTGGAACCCGCTGATAAGTGGGAACTGCTGGACATGATGGTTGACTCAATGTCAACGTCATCGGCGGTCCGACATTCCGGCATTCCCCAGGAGCGGATTTTAGACGCGGTGGTTAAGCGGGAACACAGCAATAATACCGGAGTTGGCAACGGCTATGCTTTTCCACATGCCCGAATTCCGGGTTTAAAAGGTCTTGCTGTTGGAATGGCATTTCTCCAGAAACCGCTCAATTATGAATCGATGGATCAAGTTCCGGTCAATATCGTCTGTATGATTCTCGCTCCTGACAAAAATCCCACCATGGCGTTGAAAGTCATGGCACAGGTGGTTCGATTGTTTTCGGATCAACGCCTCAAAGAAAATATTTTAAAGGTGCGTGACAATCGGACAATTTTCAATATTTTGCTGGAGGCTGGTGCATCGTCGGATATTCCGATTATGGCGCGTGATATTATGAATTCCCCATTGCTGGATGTTCGTCGCGATACTCCAATATATGAAGTTATTCAGCTGATGGCTTCCAAACATCTTTCCGCACTGCCGGTAGTTGACGAACATGGCAATATTGAGGGACATATCACCGGCGCCCGATTATTTCAACTGGGTATGCCTGAATTTATGACTCGGCTCAAAGGCGTATCGTTCATTTGTGAATTTGAACCGTTTGAAAAGTATTTTTATGAAAAATCAAACTCATTGGCCGGTGAGGTTATGACCAGCGATTTCTGTGCGATGAGTACAGTCGCTACATTGCTGGAAATTGTTTATGCGTTGACCACCAGAAATTATCCGATGATTTACGTTCTTGAAGGAAATACGCTGGTTGGCATGATTGACCAGGGAACGGTACTTGAACAGATTATAAATTTTTAATACGAAGTAGAGGTTGTCGTGTATTTATTCATTGTTATCATTTGCTGCCTGACTTTCATTTTGATTTCGGCATCAGGACTGATCAATAAAACTCCGGTGGCAATGCTCGGCGCATGCCTGGTGATGCTGTTTGGCGCGGTTGCTGACCATACACTGCTGATTCCAGTCGATTTAAATGTGGTTTTCATGTTGATGGGAGTAATGATTATCGGCGATATTCTGGCTGATACCGGAGTTTTTGAATGGTTTGCCATCGCGTCAGCCAAAAAAATGCATGGAAACGGTATGCTCACGGTGACCGCATTGATGGTAATTGCCGCTGTGTCTTCGGCATTGCTCAGTACTCCTGTCACGCTGGTCTATTTAATTCCGGTAACAATTCTGTTGGCGCAGATTCTGGACTTACCGGTCAAGCCGGTTCTGGCAATGCAGGCGTATTTTGCGGGACTTGGAGGGAGTTTGACGCTGGTCGGTTCGCCCGTCAATTTTATGACCGGATTATTTTTCAATATATCATTTCTGGAAGTACTGCGTGAAATGATCCTGCCGGTAACATTTATCGGAAGCGTATGGCTGATTTTAATTTGGATATTCAAAGGACGTTCGTTGGTTGTATCTACCGGTAATCGTGAACATATCATGAAATCGCTGCCGGAAAAAGCAATTACTGACCGGAAAACGCTGAAGCGTGCTCTGATTCCGGTTTCGGTGACGTTGATAGTCTTGATTTTCGGCACATCATGGTTCGGGCGCGGTCTTGAAGGAGTGATTTTGCTATTCGGTGCGCTGGTGACCGGATTTCTCTGCCGCTTCAAGATTACACCGCTGCTGCATAAGGTAAACTGGAGCGTCATTATGTTTTACGGCAGTGTCTGCATTTTGGTCGGCGGATTGGAGGCAGGTACGTTATTACCGGGTGTCGGAGAATACATTTTTAAATATTCCGGCGGGGATTTTAAATGGCTTCCGTTGGCGGTATTATGCGGTACGGCGTTATTGGCGGTGTTTGTTGAAAATATTGCTTTGACCGTTTTGATGCTTCCGTTGATTCAACTTATTGCCGTAAGATTCCAGGTTACGGACATCAGACCGGTATTATGGGCATTGATGCTTGGAATTATGCTTGGTGGCAGTATTTCACTTTACGGTTCAGCAGCGAATTTTGCGCTGGCGCGTCTTGCTAAACGCAACAAATATAAAATCAGCGGTACGAAGTTTTGTGCCGGAGGGTTCCCGCTGGCGTTTATCGGGTTGATGATTGCTGCCGCATGGTTATACCTCAAATATATTGACAAATAATTGCATTGTCATCTGCCCAAAAACGCAGTTGGGGCTCTGCTCATAAGTTGAGTTTTTTATTTTTGCCGTTGCTGTTTCTTCATGATTATTTGTTTGCGGTAATTCGACGGCGATAACCCGGTTTTCTTTTTGAACAGACGTGAAAAATAGTATTGATCTTCAATGCCGAGAAAGTCAGCCAGATCTGTGATCCGGTAGTTCAGATTAGCCAGCATTGATTTTGCCGCATTGATTTTCAGTTGCAGGAAATATTGATATAACGGCATGCCGGTTTCTCTTTTGAAACGTTTGCTTAACGAATCGGGCGCAATACCATTCTTGATCGCAATAGATTTTAAACTCAGTTGAGTTTGGTGCAGATTACGATGCATCATATCAATTACGTTATTGGTGATTGAAGAAGGCTGGCTTGCGTCGCCAGGTATGTTCTGCCGCTTTATTTCCATCAAAATATTATGCAGCGCGCAGAATGCCTGTTCGTCTTCAAGTTTGTCATGAGTAAACATGCATCGCGCCATTTGCAACCAGTGGTTTTTCAGGTCACTGATATTTTGAAGTCTGGTGATGCCGATGACCGGGATAATTTCGCTGAAAGCCTGCCTGGCTCGCGCTCCGTCAAAGAGTACCCAGCAATTCTGCCAGGCCGCTGGAACCACCGGGTCATAAATGTGTCTTTGACCCGCCGGAACATAAATGACGCTTACCGGCTCAATTCTGGTTGCTATCCCAATGTCTTCCAGTAGGAAAAATGCTTCACCGCCGAAAGTCATCGCCAGAAAATCAGAATTGAATTCCCGCAAACCGATAGGACGTCCGGTAAGTTCGCTGTGCTCGATAATTCCGGCACTGTGTACCTTTTTATCCATTTCTTTAACCCGTAGCAAATGAGTTTTTTTTGAATTTGTGATAACTCACTTGGATTTTTGCATTGCGAAAGAATGCCATATGATTACTGTACGAAGTATATCATGGGGATATTGGTAATGCAAATATAATTTGCTGTTTTGTCCATCTTTTAGTTGTTTTTGTCTATTCTCAAAACGGCATGTTTGCAGTATAATATTTAGAAATTGCCAACAATTATCGGAGAGGAAAATATATGAAAGCAATTCTGGTCATATTCGATTCTTTGTCACGAAAATATCTGCCTTCTTATGGCTGTGACTGGGTAAAAGCAGATAATTTTAACCGCTTGTCAGAAAAATCTGTAACTTTTGATAAATGTTTTGTCGGCAGTATGCCGTGTATGCCGGCCCGGCGTGAACTGCATACCGGAAGATATAATTTTCTCCATCGGTCATGGGGACCGATTGAACCGTTTGATGACTCAATGCCGCAAATTCTCAAGGAAAACGGCGTTTTCAGCCATCTGATCAGTGACCACTACCATTACTGGCAGGACGGCGGTGCTACTTACCATAATCGCTACTCAAGCTGGGAAAATGTCCGCGGTCAGGAGGGCGATGCCTGGAAATGTGAAGTCAAAGACCCCGAGGCGCCGGAAGCGGCAGGATTGTCCATGCGCCAGGACTGGATAAACCGTAAGTACATGACCCCTGAAAGCAACATGTCGCAGACCAAAACTTTTGATTTAGCCATGGATTTTTTGCAGACAAATTCAGACCAGGGAAACTGGTTTCTGCAGGTCGAGTGTTTTGATCCGCATCCGCCGTTTTTTGCTGCAGAACGGTTCCGCGAGAAATACAGAAAAAATTACCATGGACCGCATTTTGACTGGCCGGATTATTGTAAGATAAAAGACAGCGAAACACCGGAAATGATCGAACATTGTCAATGCGAATACGCTTCGTTGGTCAGTCAGTGCGATTATTCACTGGGGCGCATTATGGATTTTATGGATCAAAATGACATGTGGAATGATACCATGCTGATTGTTACTACCGACCACGGTTTTCAACTGGGCGAACACGACGCATGGTGTTTTTGTCATAATCCGTTTTATAATGAAGTCTGCATCAAACCGCTTTTTGTCTGGGATCCGCGATGCGGCAGAAAGAACGAACGATGCAATGAATTGGTTCAAACACACGATTTGCCGGCAACGATTCTGGAATATTTCAATATTGACCGCCCTGAAAACATGCAGGGTAAAGTTCTGCGCGATACTGTCGCCGATAATAAACCGGTCCGAGAAGCATGTCTGTTTGGCACATTTGGCGGTCATGTAAATTGTTCCGACGGCCGTTATGTCTATATGAAAGCACCATGCAGCCAGGATAATAAACCTCTTTATAACTATACGCTGATGCCGACTCATCTGGCAAAATTTTTCCGCCAGGAAGAACTTGAACAGGCTGAACTGGTGCCGCCTTTCAATTTTACCAAAAACATGCCGCTCCTTAAAACTCCGGGCATACCGCAGCCGTTGGATTTTAATCCATATGATGAAGGGGATTTGCTTTTCGATATGGGAAGTGATCCACAACAGCTCCTGCCGATAACGGATCGACCGGATCTGACGGCAAAAATGGCCGAAACCATGGTGGCATTGATGAAAGAAAACGATGCACCGCCGGAACAATTCGAACGTCTCGGGCTGATCGATTGAGCTGTCTAAACTTCGCGCGCGCATTATGCGCGCGTGAAGTTTAAATCAACCAATTGCATTGTTTTTCAGCCATTGAACCGATTTCTCATGTGCGTTAAAACGATTATACTCCAAATTATCACGGAATCTGGAATAAGTTATTCCGAAATATAAGATTTGTAACTCTCTCAAAATTATTATATATTGCCGCAATTAAGCGAAATTGGTGACAGATCGGTGATTGGGGCTGGGAGTGTTGTAGCAAAAAATATTCCTTCTGATGTAATTGCCGTGGGAAACCCCTGCAGGATTATCAAGAAAATATAGACAAAACGATGATAAAGCAATTCAACCGACCACTGGCGCGTCAGTTGATTGATACGTTTGGAATAGAAGTGGAACTCTCGCCGGTCATGGGTTTACGGAAAAAATATTGATCTGTTTCCAAGCAGTCTGTGATAAATATGCGAGTAAGGTGCTATGGCGGGCGACGTTGAAAAAGTCGCTTCAAATGTTATATTCAGCAGTTTTAAACAGCTTAATTATGGAGAACCTTTATGAAACTTGGCGTAATCGGTGGCAGTGGTCTATACAAAATTGACGGTATGGAAGATATCAGAGAAGAAAGTGTCGTAACTCCATTTGGAGACCCTTCGGACAGTTTCATCTGCGGAAAATTAAACGGGCAGGAGATAATTTTTCTGGCTCGCCATGGGCGCGGTCATGTGCTTGCCCCGATGGAAATCAATCATCGCGCCAATATTTTTGCGATGAAGAAGCTCGGCGTTACTCATATTATCAGCATTTCCGCGGTGGGTAGTCTGCGCGAACGGATTCGTCCGCGGGACGTAGTGCTGGTTGATCAATACTATGACCGTCGCCGAACTGCCGGGAATGATACTTTTTTCGGAAACGGGATTGTTG
>JAAYPP010000196.1 GCA_012519765.1 Lentisphaerota bacterium | reverse complement strand
TTACCAAGATAGCGCCCTAACTCGAAGTTATTTACTGCCGGTATCGAAGCAGTAGATCCGGCATTGCTGCAACCCAAAATTTTCAACGATAACACCAACATTAGTAGCGGGATATGATATTTCATTATTTCTCCTGTGTTTTCTCCGATTGATACTTTGGATGTCACTCTCCCAACTATACCTGCAGAAGTCAAGGTTTTCCATTTTGGAACAGATACAAAACATCATGAATCAGGTGCGTCAGGCTATGCGATCAGGCTTTGGCTGTAAGTTGATTATTAAACTTCACGCGCGCATAATGCGCGCGCTAAGTTTAAAGACATATTTATAACGTTATTTTTAGGTTAAAAACCACTTTCCCCCGCAAGTTTCCCCGCTGAAGATTGATTCCTAATTGGAATGCTTCTGGTTTTCCCCCGGACTTGTTTTTGGGCGATAAGGGTATATCTTAAGTAACTCTTTTTCCATTAATGACTTTTAGACTCTAATCTCCAAAAAGGAAATCAAACATTGTTACGAATTTTTAAAAAAATTTCCGGTCTGCTGCAAAAAAACAAACCGGTCACTCCCCCCAAAAAAACCACAACGCATAAACCTCGTGCAAAAACAGAAAAATCCGGCTCATTGAGCGTTCATAAAGAACCATCTTCCCAGCAGCTAAAGCCCCGCCAGGAGCGCGAGAATAAAAACAAGAATTCCAGACGTCCCAAAAAGGGCAATGCCCCAAGCAAAAAGAACGCAGAAAAAACGCAAAAAAACGTCGGCGTTCTTGCCGATAATAATATCTTAAGCCGCCGCACCGCACCGCCGAAACCAGAAAAACTTGAGGAAGTACCATTTGAAGAAGGAAAAATCCCCTTTGGCGGACTTCCGATCCATCAGGATATTTTGTACGGGCTGCAGGAACTGGATTTCAAATATTGTACCCCGATCCAGGAAAAGACGCTGCCGATTCTGCTCTCGGGAAGGGATTTGACCGGCAAAGCACAAACCGGTACCGGCAAAACTGCGGCGTTTTTGATTGCTGCATTCACCCATATTCTGAACAACCCGCGGGAGAACCGGATTCCGGGCACCTGCCGAGTGCTGGTTCTGGCTCCCACCAGGGAACTCGCCGTTCAAATACATAAGGATGCGGAAGCGCTTTCGTGTTATACCGATTTGAACAATCTGGTGATTTTCGGCGGCATGGATTACCAGAAACAGCGCAAGCGCCTTGAGATGCCGATCGATATTCTGATCGGCACTCCCGGCCGGATAATTGATTACAGCAGAAACGGATATCTGCGGCTTTCGCAGACAGAAATTCTGGTAATTGATGAAGCCGACCGTATGCTTGATATGGGATTTATTCCGGATGTTCGCCGTATTGTTAACCAGCTCCCTCCTGCCGGCAAGCGTCAAACGATGTTTTTCAGTGCGACTCTGGAGGCAAAAATCATTCGACTGGTTGAAAGCTGGCTGATCAATCCGGAAACGGTTGAAAGCGAATCCGATCAACTGGTCACCGATTTAATTGATCAACAGTTCTACGCGGTTACAAGGCGCGAAAAGATTCCGATGCTACTTTGGCTGCTCGGCCATGAAAAATATGAACGGGTAATAATTTTTGGCAACCGCAAAGACCGTAATGAAGAACTGGTTCGCCAGTTAGCCCGTTACAATATTTACTGCGTATTGCTTTCGGGAGATGTTCCGCAGGAAAAGCGAATGAAAATTCTGGAGCGTTTCCGCCAGGGAACGGAACGTATTTTGATTGCAACCGATGTTGCCGCCCGCGGAATTCATGTCGATGATGTTTCGTTGGTAATCAACTATGACCTTCCCGAGCAGCCGGAAGATTATGTGCACCGCATCGGTCGTACCGGGCGTGCCGGTCAAAAAGGACGTTCAGTCAGTCTGGTCTGTGAGTTCGGCGGATACGTGCTGCCGGATCTTGAAAAACTACTGGGACGAGAGTTCAAGTGCGTGATTCCAGACGATGAAATGGTAAAGATGCCTTCTCAATTTGAATGGCGCGATCTTATGGCCATGCGGGAAAAAGAAGAACACGAACGGCAAATCGCTGATTCCAGCCAAAAACCGCAAACCGATTAAATCTAAAAAATCAGTTTAGCCTCACCGTCATTCCCCAAAAAAATGACGGTCTGAAAAAAAAGGATTCGTGACACCTTTATTTTTGAGAAAAAACAAAGGTGCGCAGATGAATCTGTTGGAAAATCCATTGCCGCTACTTCTATAGATTTCGATGGAAAACTATTAAAAAATCTCCCCGGTTGACGTGGCCATATCAACACAACATCTCTGTTTCTGTCAATCTTACGGAAGAAACTGATGATCTAGCTACCCAAAAATTAGCGAATAATTTTTGACATCGCTTGATATTCTGCTATTGTTTGTAATTGTTACCTAATGGTTTTTTCCAGACAAACCCAAAACTCAAAAAAAGAGGTGTTGTAATGAAAGCCCATGAAATCAGAAATTTCGGAGTAACCGGCCATTGCGGCTGCGGTAAGACGTCGTTATGCGACCTGATGCTGTTCAAGTCCGGAGCGGTAGACCGCCTTGGCAGCGTTGATCAAAAGACGTCAGTATCAGATTATTCGCCTGCCGAACAAGAGAAAAAAAGTAGCATTTATTCAACACCTCTCACCTGCAAATACAAAGAAAAAAACTGGTTTTTTATTGATCCTCCAGGCTATAATGAATTCGTCGGAAAAATGATGTGCGCATTACACGCTGTGGACAGCACCATTCTGGTAATAAACGGTACTAATGGCGTGGAAACCGGAACCGGTCGCGGCTGGCAACGTGCGGTCGAACTCAATCTTCCACGCTTTATTTATGTCAACCGTCTGGAAATGGAAGGAGCTGACTTTGAAAGTATTGTCAATCAGCTTCAAGATGCTTATGGGAAAACCGTTTGTGTACCATTTACTTATCCGGTGGGAAAAGAATCATCTTTTTCCGGAATTATCAATATTTTAAGAGAAAAAGATCTGCCTTCAGGACTCGAAGGGTATCGCCAAACTTTGATGGATACAATTGCCGAGTCGGATGAAGCTCTGATGGAAAAATATCTTAACGGCGAAGATCTTAACGATGATGAAATCAATCACGGGCTTAAGGCGGCAATCTGCAATGGTAGTCTGGCTCCCGTTTTTGCCGGCAGCACGGCTAAAGACATTGGCGTTACGGAACTGATGGATGCCATCAATATGTTATCCCCGGATCCGCTTGAACGCGGCAAACTGACGATGCGCGACCAATCTGAAATGGATATTTCTGAAAGTGGTCCCGCGGTTGCGTTGGCATTCAGAAGCCAGAATGACGCATTTGTCGGGCAACTGACTTTTTTCAGAGTTTTTTCTGGAACCTTCAAGGCAGAAAGCGATATTTTCAATATCACAACCGGCAATAAAGACCATCTCGGCAACCTGATTATGATGAATGGCAAAGAACAGACCATAATTAGCGAGGCATTGCCGGGAATGATTTTTGCCGCGCCCAAGCTTAAAGATACTCATATCGGCAATACCATTGCATCGGCACCGACAGTAAAAGAACTGCCAAAAGTAAATTATCCGGCCCCGGTATTTACTTATGCTATTTCTGCGGTTAAGTCCGGTGATGACGATAAGATTATCAGCAGTCTGCAAAAAATTGCCGAAACCGATACTACGATAGTCATTTCGCGACATGAAGAGACTCATGAATTTTTATTGTCTGGAATGGGCGAACAGCACCTCCAAAACGTAATTAAAAAATTGCGCAATGACTATAAAGTTGAAATTAACACAGCGCCTCCCAAAATTGCTTATCGTGAAACCATTACCGCTTCAGGCGAGGGGCATTTCCGTCATAAGAAACAATCGGGCGGACACGGTCAGTTCGCAGAAGTTTATTTAAGAATTGAACCGGCTCAAACTTTTTCATTTGAAAATGCGGTAGTTGGCGGCGCCATTCCCAAAAATTTTATCCCGGCAGTTGAAAAGGGAGTTATTGAGTCAATGGCTAAAGGGCCGTTGGCGGGATGTAAGGTAGAGCGCTTGAAGGTGACGGTTTATGACGGCAAATATCATGATGTTGACTCTTCTGAAATGGCGTTTAAAATAGCGACCAGGCGCGCGTTTAAGGATGCGGTTGATAAAGCAAAACCAGTATTGCTGGAACCGATTATGGAAGTAATAATCCGAATTCCGGACAAATATATGGGCGATATCAGCGGCGACTTAAATCAACGGCGCGGACGAATTTTGGGAATGAGTGCAGAAAGCGGATTACAAATGGTGACGGCAGAAGTTCCGCTGGCGGAAATGGCTAAATATGCCACTGAACTGCGTTCCTTGACTCAAGGCTGTGGTTTGTTTGAAATGAAGTTTGTCCGCTATGAACAAGTTCCTGCGAATATTGCCAACGAGATAAAAACCAAATATCAGGCATCGCAGAGCGAAGAAGAGTAAAGGTTTATATTGACCTGAATCCGTGCGAAATTGGCGTGTTGGAGAAATCCATTGCAAGGCATCGGCACCGTACTGAATTTCGCATGGATTCAGGATATCATTAAAACTTTCGGGAAGAAATACAGTATTTCAATTGCCCAAGATAGTTTCCTGAAGAAGATGGTCGTTTTGGGAGTAGAAAAAGGATTCTAATGAGTACAGGATATTTTCATGTAGTAGGCCGATCAGCATCTCCTGACGGCGGTATTTACAGTTATAAAATGGATCATGCTGATGCCAAACCGGTATTGACAAGCTTTACCCATCTTAACGAAGCCAGTTATTTAATCCAATCGGATGACGGCAAACTTTTATATGCATCCGGCAGGACGCCTAAAGAGCAGGATGGATATGTCGCAGTACTTAAAAAAAATCGTGACCGCACTGCCGAACTGCTGAAATTGTTACCTTCGTCCGGAATCAGTACCTGCCATTTGGCGGTTGCGCCCGGTGGCAATTTCCTTTATGCTGCCAATTACCTTTCGGGTGATTTGGTTGAATTTTTATTGTGTGACGGCATAATGTCCGAACTGACCAAAAAAATAATTCATCACGGCAGCGGACCCAATGTTATCCGGCAGAATGGCGCACACCCTCATTTTGTCGGCATTACTCCGGATGAAAAGTATTTATACGTCGTAGATCTCGGGATTGACGCGCTGAAAGTATACCCCTTTCATCCCGCAAAAGGTATAGATCCGGATGGAGTGATAACTTCGAAAATTATTCCTGCCGGCTCCGGACCGCGGCATGTAATTTGGGCTCCGGACGGGAGAATGGCATATTTGCTGAACGAGCTTGGAAATACCGTGATGTCCCTCCGCCATGAAGACGGAACTTTTGAAATTATTGATAACGCCCCGACGTTACCGCGTTTTTTTGACGGTGAAAGCAAAGCGGCAGCAATTAAAATATCGCCTGACGGACATTTTTTATTCGCCAGCAACCGCGGGTTTGATTCGATTGCTTGTTTTCAGCTGGACAGAAAAGGCGGTATGCAATTGTATGATCTGGTATATTCCGGCGGCGAAAGCCCGCGTGATATAAATTTTTTGCCCGGCGGCAAGATGTTGGCAGCCGCCAATGAATCAGGCCGGGTCTCCTTTTTTGATTACGATCCGGCAACAGGAAAGCTAATGCCAAACGGTTTATCTTTTGAGATTCCGGGCGCGCTTTGTGTATTTTCAGAATAACGCGGTAAAAAAAACAAAGTCTTCAAGCAAGCAGTTCAGTTGCAAGATTCTCGGCGGCGCGACCGCCTCCCAGCATGCGCGCCAGCTCATTTTTGCGTGCATTATGATCTAATAACACGATTTGCGAGAAAGTTCGCCCATTCAGTGTTTCTTTAGCGACAGAGAAGTGCTGGTCGGCGCAGGCGGCAACGCGCGGAAGATGTGAAATACATAGTACTTGGCGATGTGCGGCCAGCGCTTTTAATTCATTCCCGACCTGGGCGGCAGTTTCGCCCCCGATATTGACATCAATTTCATCAAACAGTAAAACCGGAATAGCATCGGCATCCGCCAAAACCGCTTTGAGCGCCAGCATTACTCGCGACAATTCGCCGCTGCTGGCGATTGCCCGCAACGGTTGAGGCGCTTCGCCGGGATTTGCTGAAAACACCATTTCAATCTGATCAAAACCACTTTCACCGGGTTCGATTTTTGAAAACACTAAATCCAGCATGCTACGCAAAAAACCGAGTTTCTCTAGTTTGCTGATTACCGCAGCGGTCAAATCAGTTGCGGCGGCACGCCTCTTTTCTGATAAAATTTCCGATTTTTTTAAAAGTTCGGCATGTAAACTTTTTTCTTCCGTTTCTAGTTCTTCGCGTAACGCATCGGCCTCCTGATAAATCTCCAACCGTTGATCCGCCTTTTCCATTGTTTCAAAGACGTGGTTCAAGGTTGGGCCATAACGTCTTTTTAAAGTCTGTAGTGCGGCAAGACGCGACTCCAGTTCGGCAAATTCTTTTTCATCCAGTTCAACGGTGCTGCTGAAATTTTCAACTGCGGCAGAAAGCTCACGCAGGGAATCATTGATAACAGTACATAATTCAAGCATTGATTTACCCGAATCAGGGGTATTACGAAGCATTTCCTGGATGTTTCGATAAACCGCGCCCATCTGATCGGCAATAGAGTTTTCCGCAGCGTCAAGGACTTGTGTCACGGCGCTGGAAAGTTCCATGATTTTTTGCGAATCAGCAGCCAGCGCGTGACGCGCTGACAATAATGTGTCTTCATCAGGAAGCGGTGAAATTCTGTTGATTTCATCAATGGTGGTCTTAAGGTATTCGGCTTCAGCAGTAGAAGGAAGGTCGGCGAACAAATTTTTACGGCGTTCACGCAGCGCACGGAGACGCTCACAGATTTTCCCACAATCGTGGCGTTCGGTTTCAAGGCTTGCATAACGATCCAGCAAATCTAGTTGATACTTGCGACTGAACAGTGAATGATGTTCGTTGGCTGCATGAATATCGACCAGAAACGAGCCGATTTTTTGCAGTGTTTCAAGAGTGACCGGGGTATCGTTAATGAAATTACGATTCTGTGTGCGGGTAATTACTCGACGCAACTGAATTTCCGGTTCATCCGCCGGTGATTCAATTCCGCATTGTCCCAGTATTGGACCAATTTCGCGCATCGTCGGGGCATTGATTGAAATCCCGGCAGAAATCTCGCAACGGCTCTCGCCGGAACGGATACAGCCTTTGTCGGCACGTGCTCCCAGCAAAAGCGTAATTACGCCAAGAAGCACAGATTTGCCGGCACCGGTTTCTCCGGTAATCACATTAAGACCGCCGCCGAATTCAATATCTGCGGCGGCAATCAATGCCATATTCTTAATTTTTAACCAATTGAGCATTCGGTTTCAAGTCACTGGTATTTTTCACCATACCCATAATGTTCAACAACATAATCAACATCTTTATCGCCGCGTCCGCTACAGTTGACCAAAATCGCTCCGGTTTCCATTTCTTTGGCTCTTTTCATGGCGTAGGCAATGGCATGAGCGCTTTCCAACGCCGGGATGATTCCTTCATAACGGGAAAGCTTGAAGAAAGCGTCAATCGCTTCTTCGTCACTG
>JAAYPP010000195.1 GCA_012519765.1 Lentisphaerota bacterium | reverse complement strand
CGCCGGGCAGTCAGATTCCGGGCATGAATATTCGGACGGTAACCGTATTCGACCGCCTTTTTTAGAATTTGCCGCCGGGTCTTTTCACTGATCCTGCCCTTGTCCCCAAAAGCACGCGAAACCGTGGCGGTCGAAACCCCGACCAATTCCGCAAATTCAGTAATAGTTATTCGCCGCTGATTAAACATCAATAACTCCGTTGTGTAAGCGATTACGCAAAAACAATATACAATAAAACCAGATAAAAGCAAACTTTCATAAAAATATAATGTAAGTGTTTTCGCAGAATTACCGCAACCACAGAAAAACCTGCCCTGCCAGGAATTAAAGTCGTTTAAGCCGGGACATGCGCCAGGTCCAAGACTGCCAGTTGCCGGGATACCGCGATACTTCAAGCTTCAACGTATCCTTAACCCGCTTAAACGCATGTTGCTGCGCCGGAGAAAAATCAGCAACAGAATAATTCAAACGTTCCAGCGCCAGCAATACATTCGGGCCAAGCTCAAGAAAATAATCGATATCCAGCGGCATCCGGCCGGCTTTGTCTTCCGGAGCCGCCAATTCCAGGCAATGGCGAATATTATATTCCGCAATGAATCCGCGAAAATCAATAAAACAGCATCCCGTCAGAACCGCAAATATCACCAGCACATTAGCATTGATCAGCCAGCGGTTATCGCGGGGCATAATGATTTTATAAAGAATCAAGATCAAACCGACCCCCACCAACACCATCCAGATCAGCGCGGAAACCCGCAACAATGTCAAACGATAAATATTGACATACAACATCAGCCGAAAAATCGCCGAACCAACCAGAAAAACATTTTGCGCCAACCAGAGATAAACCAACAATTTAGCCGGACGCCAGGATGGATGCGATTTGTTGCCGCTGAAACAGATCAAAGCGAAAACCGCCGCCAGCAAGGCCGTGGCAATCAGCGGGTAAGCACCCCGATGCGCGTAGGAAGCATAGGTCATGCCCGATGGCAACGCCGAACCGCCCCACAGATATTTGATGTCCAGCAGATTTTGCAACAAAAATAGAAAGTTGAAAAGAATCAAACAACGCACCGTAACCGAGGCTAAAAAAGTGTTTAACATTAAAGAAATATCCACTTCACCGTAATCATTCGTGCGGCGACGAATGACACCATAAATTGAGTTTATAATCATCGTCACATTGCGAAAAAACTTTTTTTCGGCATCGCTGATTCGCTCAAAAATTCTAGAATTACACGATCCCAAACGAATAAATGCCCATATCCAAATAAAAGTTACCGCCCAAAACAATATTCGGGACGGAGCAGGCAGAGAAATCCTGAAATCCAGGTTAGATATAAATGTGCTAAACGCCGATAACCATTGGTCGATAATCGGATTCGCAGAACGAAAAAGCAGGATAAAAATAAACGTCAGAAACAGCGGAATCCCCCATTTCAGCAACCATGATATCTTGATCCGGTGCTTTTGCTCCCGTTTTTCTTCACGCTTGCGAAGATCCCACAACCATATCACGAAACCGGTTCCCAGAAAATGCCCCAAAGTTCCTATCCAACGTAAATAACGGTCAGTCCAGCCATTTTCCCCGATAAATTTGAGCATGAAGATCAGCAACAACCCCATTCCGAAAGCCAGAAAACTCCGTTCGAGGAATAATGTCGTCGCAAGAATCACAATGCACCCGGAACATATACCGCCATATACATTATATAATTTCCGTCCATCAATCAACCATAAAACGCCACCCATAAGCAAAAGAAATATGCCGAGATTACATCCGGCCATAACATCATAAAATAAAAAATCGGCAGCAGCGGTTAAAACTAGACAACCCCAAAAAAACTTAGAAGAATACACTATGTTACCTCATGCGTTAAGAAACCATTTTAATACAGTAGCAGTATTTTATTCGTCCGGCAAGGTCTTTTTGGGAATGGCGCCCAAAAAGAGCATCCCGGAATCAAAAAATTTGAAGAAAAATAATGGGTTTGCTGTGCGTTCATATTCATAGTTCATCCATGATATCAGTAACGGCATTCCCCGATGGTCTGACCAACATGTTAATTTTTAAAATGTCATAACTACATGCTTTAAACCTAAACTCTTCCGAATTAGTATAACCATACTTTCGGGCTGGGCATGGGGGAATGATTCATTCCTCCGGCAAAGCGATCTTCATCGCCTGCATGATATCGCGGGTTTTCTTAGGTATTTCCACCATG
>JAAYPP010000194.1 GCA_012519765.1 Lentisphaerota bacterium | reverse complement strand
CGAGGAATAAAAAAAATAAGATGAGCGGATTTACCTGCTGAACCTTCCGGCACAGTAACTTCACGATATAGTTCTGCGCATATATTCCAAGAAAATATTGCCAATGCCGAAATCAATAATTTTTTTTCATTTTCGAGCTACACCTTCCCTGAATTTTCAGTTAATTTACATTCTGACCTGACATAAATACAATATAAGGTGTTGAAATATCATCTAATTCAACTATTATTTTAAAATCAATCCGAAACCAAACAGGAGGTAAACTATGTGGAAAAACAGTATTAATATCAATGACGTTCGTGAAATCCGTATGCGCAATACGGTTTTTTTCGGTGTCGGCGCCATTGCCAAAATCGATTTCATCATGGAAGAACTTAAAAAACGTGACATTAAAAATGTTTTATTGGTATGCGGAAAAAATTCTTATAAAAGTACCGGCGCCTGGGATCATGTCAACGCCGCAATGACCAAACATAAAATCGGTTATGAAATATATGACAATGTTACCCCAAATCCAACCGCAGATCAGGTTGACGAAGCTGTCGCACTCGGCAAAAAAAATCTTGCCGGTGCGGTAGTATGCATTGGTGGCGGGAGCCCGATTGATACCGGCAAAAGCGCCGCCATACTTTTGAAAAACCCGCAATACAACGCCCGGGATCTTTTTAACCTGAAATTTACTCCTGCTGAGGCGTTACCGGTGATCGCTATCAACCTGACGCACGGCACCGGAAGTGAAACAAACCGTTTTGCGGTTGTCACCATTCCTGAGAAAAATCATAAACCGGCGATTGCCTTTGATTGCATTTATCCATTGTACGCAATTGATGATCCAGCCCTTACCGCCGGACTGTCACTGCAGCAAACTTGTTATGTCAGCATTGACGCGGTTAACCATGCGCTGGAAGCGGCAACCTCCAAGGCGGCAAATCCGTTTGCCATAACCCTGGCGACCCAAACCATTGACCTGGTAAATCAATATTTACCTTTGGCAATGGCCAATCCGGATGACTTGACGGCCCGTTATTTTTTGATGTATGCTGCAATGTTGGCTGGAACCGCGTTCGATAATTCTTTACTCCATTATACTCATGCTCTTGAACATCCGCTCAGCGCTGTAAAGCCTGAACTGAGTCACGGACTCGGATTGGCGATGCTGCTTCCGGCGGTAATAGAAAATATCTATCCGGCATGTGGCGGAGTACTTGCCCATATCTTCAGTCCGGCCATCCCGGGCTTTACCGGAAAAGCCAGTGAAAGCTCAAAATTTGCTCGCAAAGTTGAAAAATGGCTGGCCCAAATGGGCGCGGGACGTAAGTTAACCGATGACGGTTTCAGTGAAAATGACGTTGGAATGCTGGTCGATCTGGTTTTCAATACTCCTTCATTGGATTCATTAATCGGACTAGCTCCAACCATCGGAACTTATGATGCTATTGCCAATATCTACAATAGATCATTGTATCCCATGCCCGATGAAACCGATGATGATAAAGAATAAAATTATGTGGGTATGCACTTGACACAACTTTTTTGGAAGATGGCACAATATATGGGCATTGCTACCATAATGCTATCGCAATATGCTGTATCCGGTTGTGTAAAGTGCATACCCCATTAAAATTAAATAAATCTGAAAATTATAGAACTATATATAAAATTAGCGCGCGCATTATGCGCGCGCTAATTTCAAGTTCATATAAATCAAAAATTATCGGGTGCAGAAGTCCTTGGTAATCTTTGATAATTTGGCTGCTGAAGCGGTATCAAGAAAAGTTACGCAGTCAGCATGAAAACGAATAACCGATGCCGGATGTTCCGGACAGAGTTCGCCTTCAATCGTAATCTTCACGGCATCAGCCTTACGGGCATCCGGAACAGTATTTATGATCGCCTTGCTTTTTAAAATCTGCCGTGGTGACATGGATATAGCCTGTTTCGGAACATCGTTGATTGTCGGGAACCAGCCTTCACCAAGCTGTTGTTTGCGACATGCTTCATCCAAATCGACCACCAGATAAGCTTTTTCAGTATCGAAATCAGCCGGCGGATCGTTAAAAGCAATATGCCCATTTTCACCGATACCAATAAAACAAGCATCAATCGGATTCTGTGCTATAATTTCGCCCAATTCATCACAAACTTTTTGTGGGTCAGGATTGCTTCCGTCAACAAAATATGCCGCTTTTAGCGGAGCCGGAAGATTGGCCACAAAACGTTCCTTGATATATTTACGAAAACTGGCAGGATGCGATTCCGGTATCCCGACGTATTCGTCAAGATGAAACATTGTTACCTTGCCCCATTCGATGCCAGGAGCTTTAATCAGCTCGCACAGCATTGAGAACTGACTTGCACCAGTGGCAATGATAATATTGGCACTGCCACGTTCTGCAATTGCCTTACGGATTTTTTCAGCGCCGTATGCCGCAGCAGCGGCGCCCATTTTTTCGACTGTCGAATAGATTTGGACTGTCATTGTAACTCTCTCCTTATTTGTTGTTGAGTTAGAGGTTAAAATTCAATATTTGATCGTTTATCATCATCGCTGCGCCAAGTGAAACTCCGCCTCGTCCGAACTCAGAATATAATACCTGAGCCCGCGATGAAATTTCACTGCCGTCGCCATAAAACTCTTTTTTAAATTCACTTAAATAGTGCTCGCCCAATTCAGAAGCTCGGCCGCCCAAAATAATCGCTTCCGGATTGAGAATGTTCGCGACGATTTGCATGGCGTAGGCCAGGAATTTGGCATTCTTGTGAAAAATACGTTCAATATCAGGATCACCAAGCCGGTAAAGATCAAGTATCTGTGAATAACTTAATTCTTCTCCTTTGGCTAAACTGGCCATTCCCGCCAAAGTGCTGTCTCGACTCAAATCTTCCAGATGGCGGGTTTTTCCACGATATTCCAGCTCAGGCTCAAATGGGATAAGCATTCTACCTATCTCGCCGACAATTCCTGAACTGCCACGAAAGATTTTACCGTCACAAATAATTCCGGCACCGACACCACGACCACTGCTCATATAAATAAGATGTTTGAAATTCTTACCGCAGCCCAGTTGTTTTTCTGCAAATGCAGCCGCGTTAGGACGATTTTCCAGCAAAACCGGAACCCCGAAATGATGTTTAAGCACTCCAGCTAAATTTCTCCCCGCAATGTCAAAATTATGGCTGTGCATGATCTCGTTATTTCTGAAATCAATCAGTCCTGATGCCGCGATGCAAATTCCTTTGACCTGATCAACAGAACCATATTGCATGAGTTTTTCTATCATCGTCATGAGAACATTCAAAATATTTTCAAAATTATTTTCATATCCGGATTCTATGCGGGTTATGATTTCACCGTTCATACTGCAAAAAATACCGCGAATCAAATATTCGTCAGCCAAATCTATTCCAATTCCATAAAAGTTACTTGGATGCAAGGTCAACATAATTGGTCTTTTGCCGCCGCTGGATTCCCCTTTTCCAGTTTCGGTCACGTAACCACCTTGAGTTAATTCACGTACAATCATTGATATTGTAGGCTTAGTTAACCCAGTCTCTTTGGATAATTCCGCACGGGAAATTTCCCCTCGGTTCCTTATTAACTTGAGAATTTGTCGGCGATTGCGTATATTGGATTGTACATGCATATTATCTGAAATCTTTGTTAATTGATATTACAAAGTTAAATTAGCGCGACTGACACCCAATACAAGTAAATTAAAAACTAAATTTTTAGCGGTTCAATTTCATTTAATTGGCAAACAAATGCGAATATCTGTTTACAATATCAAAACTTGCCTTGAAATATCATTCAAAAAAGCTTAAAGTATCGCAGTTGAAAGCAAATCATTTGATATTAGTACGATAATTTGTAAGTTTTTTATCGACTACATGGTTTTATGATTTGAATTTCTTTTTCATTGATGATACTTTTTGCGTGTTGTGTCCAATACAACTAAAAGTAGATACAAAGACTTTACAAATAAAACAGGAGCCTTAATAAATGAAATGGTTGAATATCGTGTTGAGTGTTTTCGTCTTATTACTTGCGATTGCATCTGCTACTTGTTCTTATTTTCTATTTGAGAAGCGAGAATTACTGGTAAAAGGGTGGGGCAAAATGGCCGTTTCATTAAATAATGCCGCTAAAGATTTTGACAAAAGCAGTGGTACCGAAACAGCTAAAATGCTTTCAACCGAAGAAATCAGTCATGAAAATTATGATAAATTGGATAGCAACCTCTCTAAATTTAATGACCAGGTTCGTAAGATCGTTAAACAACGCGATGATCTGAGTTCAGCCGTCCGGAATACTGCCGGAATAATGGAAATGTCCAATATACCTGAACAAAGTTCGTTCACTGCCCTGGATTCATATGAACGCAGTGTTCCCAGCGTTATTGAACATATTTCAACGGTTAAAAAACGTTATGATGACACTATTGACCAAATTTGTGCAACAGGCAAACAGATTGATGCTCCGTTGGACGCTGGTGCGCTCAAAGGTTCACGGTACAGAACTGAATATACCAAATTATCCAACCGTATTTCTGCGATGGACTCCAAAATAAAAAGCTATGATGCCGGATATCGCCGTTTGGCCGGGCTAACCAATGTCAAGCTGGCAAATTCTGATTTTGAATACAGCGCGATCAACGCAACCACTAATAAATTGCAGGCGGGCATTACTACTATTAAAAATGATTTAAAAACTGCCCAAAGCTTGGTCGGCCAAAAAGATCTTGCTATTGCCGAAATCCAGAAAACAGTTGATCTGAAAGATAAACAGATTGCCGCAGAAAGAATTGCCGCCCGTAAGCTAAAAGAGCATAATAATACACTTTTGCAACTTCTTGAGAAAGAAGGTATTCCTCGTGATATCAAACTATGGGAAGATGGCAGTAAAGATGTAAGACGTGCACTTCAGGGCAAAGTTATTGAGGTAGATGAGCATTTTGGATTTATTGTTATTGATATTGGTTCAGCAACGAAAGTCGGACAACAGCTCGGACCTAAAATTGCTTATTTCTCGCCCCGTATCACTGACAATGCTGAATTTATGGTTGTTCGTGATCTTGACAAAGATGACAGCAGATATATCGGTCGCGTTAAGCTTTTTAAATTGAGTGAAAATAATTCCTATGCCAAACAAATAGCTCCAGCAGTAAAAGCTGAAAAAATTCGTGTTGGTGACTTTGTGTTTCTACCGGATGATGCGATTGAAGCGATGTCTTCCGCCAAAACTGAACCAGCTGTAGCCAAATAATAACCGGGAGTGTTTGAATGTTGAATTTCAAATCTATCATGATTTTCATAACTGCAATATTTGTTGCAGTTGCATTAACATTGCAACTGCTTGAAATGAAGGAATATAATCTTTTTGAAACACTCCAGAAAACTTTTTTCCCTGAAAAAAGTATGGTTCAAACTACACCTCCGGCAGAAGCACCAAAAACTCCGGCATCCGATTAAAATAGCCATATTCTTTTTTGCTTGCATACTGTTGTCATTGTCCGGATGCCATGCGTTTTCTCCTCAGGAAAAACGCGGCTACAGCAGTATTCCGCAAAACAGACCGACTTCATGGGAAAGTCGCCCTTATGGCGATAATATCGGCAACTGATATCTTCATTAGCAAGCGTTAAAACCACAATTATTCTCGATAGGTCAACCTGTCTTTTAGCAAATCGCTGAAAGTGGGGCTCCCCTTCCCAGAATTATCAATATCAAAGTATCCTTTTGGGGTTATCTGGCAACATTTTGTCAAAACGCCCCCTTTATTACTTTTAATATGCATATTTTTATTGCAATATTATTTTTTATTGCTTTTCTAAAGAAAATAGTGTAAAATACTTTTAATCAGATTGTTCTGTTGACAGATATTTGATATAATTCCAATTTTTCATGCAAAATTTATTAGGCATAAAATCGGATATTCCTTAAGCTGATTTGTAATCTGAATTTGAAATAATTTAAAATAATTCAAAATCAACTATATTTACTGGGTCGGGAAACCATAATGGGAAAAAATTTCAACCTTCTTTCGGTGAAAAAATATCTGAATAACTGTACCTGCCAACTTCATACTCTTGTTTTAAAGTTCAGATTAAAAAACAAAGCTGGAGCAAATCAAGGTTACGAACCGAATTTCGGTAACAGTATAACTGTTCAGCCTGTATCGCAACGTCTCTTGCTGCCTTTAATGCTGATGCTGATCTTTGTCTTTGCAACTGGACTTGGGCTGCTGTGGTGGCAACATCAATCCTACATAAATGAAAAGCTTTCTCGTGACAAAAACAGCATACGCCGTGAATTCAGAAACTGGTCAAAATATTCTTATATTGCAGCCAGAAAAATTGCGTTGGCGATTGCCAATAACCCCAAATATCTAAAAGTATTCAGCAATAGCAATGACCATATTATATTGTCAGACTGCATACCGGAATTCGAAAAAATCCGAAAAGAACATGGATTTTCTCATATATATTTTTTTGACCGTAATCGTGACTGTCTGTTGCGAGTTCATGAAAATAAAAATTTTCCTCGTTCAAAAGAAACTGATAAACCTTTATCCGGAGTTGAATTAAATTTATCTGGAGAACTTATTCTCAGAACAGTTCAACCTATTTTTAAAAACGATAAAATTACTGGTTACATTGAGCTGGGAAGAGTGGTTCCATATTTAGCATTTTGCGCTAAAGATTTTGAATATGATGCACAACTGGCTCTGGTTATAAGAAAAAAATTTCTTGACCCCAAACTTCTCGAAAGAAAAATGCAAAAAATGGGCTGCCGTATTGAGTGGAGCCGCTTGGCAGATGGGGTGATTTTATTTAATTCAAAATCGCGTTTGCTGAATCCATTTATGTCATTAATTGATCATGTTTTAAAAAGCAGTGACAACCTCGAAGAGAAAAGCTGGGATATCTCGATTAATGAACACACTTGGCGGGTTGCAGCTTTGCGTGTTCCTGAGATGTCTCAGCAGGATATTGGGTTTCTTTTTGTTATTACCGATATATCTTTGGAAAAAGCAACGTTCAATGAACTTTTTATCGTAAGTTGCACAGGCCGAATTGCATTATTAGTAATTTTGTTTGCATTTGTTTTTGTTTTGCTTCGTAAAACCGATCAGGGAATCTGCGAACAACATAATGCATTGCATACCAGTGCAAAACGTTTGACGGCAACACTTCATGCACTGAAAGAAGGTGTTATTTCATGCAATCCTGATGGTGCCATAAGCCATATGAACAGTACTGCCGAAAAAATAACCGGTTGGCGATTGCCTGAAGCATATGGATTACCTCTGGAAAAGGTATTTAAAATATTCAGCACAAAAAACCAAGCTTCGATTGAAATTCCTTTTGAAAAAGTATTTTCAACGGGTAGAGTCAGCATTTTTGATAATATTTCTCTCACCTCACGCAACAACAAAAATTATCGAATTGAATATAATTGTACACCAATTCTTGATGCTTCCGCCACTATCTCCGGCGCGGTTATCGTTTTTCGCGATATCACCGACATTGCTCTGCGTCGTAAACAGCTGGAGGAAAGTGAAAAGAAATTTAGAATGTTATTCGAAAATATGACGGTTGGCTTTGCCTTGCATAAAATGCTCTATGATGATCACGGGCAACCGTATGACTATCGTTTTATAGAGGTAAACCCGGCGTTTGAGCGGATGACCGGCCTGGTCGCGGATAATATTATCGG
>JAAYPP010000193.1 GCA_012519765.1 Lentisphaerota bacterium | reverse complement strand
CTGATGACCTCTCACCTCAGAATCAGCGAGATTGCCAATGAATGCGGATTTGAAAATGAATTCCATTTTTCTCGAATTTTTAAAAAGCATCGGGCAATGTCGCCGGCAAAAATTCGCATGCGTTATGGAGTACATGATTAACCCTAAAAAAAGCAGTTGAAATTTTAATATTAAGCTATCTTCTTTATTATTAAGCAGTTCCGTTTTTGACGGGAGCACTGAATGTTATTTTACATTTTTACTAAACAACCCGTCAGGTCAGATCATTGTAAAATAATCAAAAAGGATAAATGTTTATCAAAAAAATCATTTGATTATTTTGGTTTGGTGGTATTTTTATATTAGAGTCTAAAATAATCATGCTCCGGTCTGCCGGGGCTAATAAAAACCATGGAGTGATGTGATGGAAAAGAAAATTAAAGTTGCAGTCATCGGACTTGACACCAGCCATGCAGTGGAGTTCCCGAAACTGATGCAGGACCCGAATGTTCCTGCCGCGAATCAGATTCACGATCTGGTCACCACGAGATGTCTTCGTTTTGAAACCCCTTTCCAAAATAAAGACGGTCTGGATAAACGTCAGGCATATCTCGAAAGTATCGGGGTCATGGTGACCGAAGATTTTGACACTGCGGTTGCGGATTGCGATGCGGTTATGATCGAAATCAATGATCCGGCGAGACATCTGGAATATTTTGAAAAATGCGCCAAACTGGGCAAACCGGTCTTTCTCGATAAACCGATGGCCGACACCCTTGATAACGCCTTGAAGATGCTCGAGATTGCCAAAGAAAACAACATCCGCTTCTTTACCGCTTCTGCGCTCCGTTTCGATGTCGATTTCGTCGAAGGAATTGCCAAGGGAGTGAAGCCGGAGTCGGCAGTAGTTTGGGGCCCGGTCGGTAAGGCGCCGGCAGGTTCTTCGATTATCTGGTACGGCGTTCATGCCTTTGAAATGCTTCAGCGGATCATGGGGCGCGGCGCAGTCGGAGTTACAGTGATTCCGGATCGCAAAGGCTATGTCTGCAATGTTGCTTATAATGACGGGCGCAGAGGGATTGTGGAGCTTGCCTATGGAGCATATCGCTACGGTGCCGTTATTCGCGACAATGTCGCAAAGGAAACCTTGATTCAAGTATCCTGCCGGGTTCCGTTTTATCAGATGCTGATTACGGAAATAGTCAAATTCTTCAAGGGGGAAGATCAGGTTGTACCGCTGGAAGACTCCATTGAAATTATGTCGATGCTGGCTGCGGCAGATCGTTCTGCGGCAACCGGCAGGAATGAACCGGTATATATCAAATAAAAAGATTCAGAAACAACCAGAGGTTAGAAATGAAAAGAATCAGAGTAGGAATCATCGGGCAGGGACGAAGCGGGCGTAATATTCACCGCTATCTGTTTGAGACCCAGGAAGCGCTCAAGGCTCGCTTTGAAGTGGTTGCCGTTGCCGACCCCATCGCTGAACGCTGCAAGATGGAAGGCATTACGCAATCGCCTGACTTCAAAGAGTATCGCGATTACAAAGAAATGCTCAAAGACAAGAGCATCGAACTTATTGTTAACTCAACCATGAGCATGGATCATATTCCGGTCAGCATTGAAGCGCTGGATGCCGGGCACAATGTAATCTGTGAAAAACCACTGGCACGGCGTGTCGCCGATGTCGACAAGGTGATCGAAGCAGCCAAGCGCAACGGCAAGTTTTTTGCCGTTTATCAGCAGTCCCGTTTTCGTCATCTTTACCGTAAAGCAATAGAAGTAATGAACTCCGGTATTCTCGGCCGCATTGTGATGGTTAAAATCGCGTACAACTGTTTTGGGCGTCGCTGGGACTGGCAAACCATTCAGGACATGTGTGCCGGCGAACTTCTGAACACCGGACCGCACCCGCTTGATCAGGCCGTCATGTTTTATGGTGACGCTGATCCGGAGAAAATTGTCTGCACGATGGATAGCGCCAATACATTTGGCGACGCCGAAGATCACATCAAGCTTTTACTCATGGGCAAAGGTCATCCGACGATTGATTTTGAAGTTTCCCGCTCCTGCATGTTTCCGGAAAATACTTATAATATTTACGGTACGAACGGCGGGCTCAAGGCTTCCGGTTCGGAAGTCACCTGGAAATATTTCCTGCCTTCTGAAGCGCCGGAGCAACATTTGATCAGCAAACCGCTGGAAGGTGCCGGGCGCATGCCGATTTATTGCGGTGAAAAGCTTCATTTTTACGAAGAAAAATGGACAGCACCGGAATATGCTCTTACCATGGAATCATGGGGTGTCAAATATTATGAAGATGCTTATGAGGCTTTGGTCAACGGGAAGCAGATGGAAGTTACGCTCGATCAGGTCAGACGCCAGGTCATGATTATTGAAGAGTGCCACCGGCAGAATCCATTGCCAAAATCCAAATAAGCGGAAACGCTCACTACCTCATTCGTTGAGTTTTATCATGCGCAGGTGCAGATTTGCGCATGATAATGCTCGCGTAATGAAATACACTCTCCATCAGAACTTTGCTTGAATTCTTTTTGCATCAGCGATAAACTTTAGCAGTGCGGAGATTTTCCTTCGCGGCAAATTGGTCTACCGACAGCAATGCCAAACAACATCAACTTGTAGCCTTTTATCTTGAAGCCATGTTGTCCCGCAATGAAATTGACGATCAGTTGACCCAAGCGGCTATCGCCAAAATTCTTCAAAAACGTAACGCCGATAAAAACCGACAACCCAAAAAGCCCTGAAAATATATTCTTAAACTTTGCGCGCGCATAATGCGCGCGCGAAGTTTAAGCGTATCATTTTTTCTTCGTTATTGAATATCAGCAGAAAAAAAGCTACAGTATTGAAGTCCAATTTTATTTCAACCGATGAAGGTATCAGATTATGGATTCAAAAACATGTCATATATAAGCAGCATTCGCGCCAAAGTCGGGAAAGAACGAATTTTTAATCCCGGGGTTCGGGCAATCATCCTGAATCAAAACGGCGATGTACTACTCCAGCTCAGAATAGATACCGGGTATTGGTGTCTTCCCTCCGGCGGTGTGGAGATTGGAGAAACTGCATTTGAGGCTTTGCAGCGTGAAGTGTTTGAGGAAACCGGTTTGCTTGTGTCCAAGGCCGAACCGATGGCGCTTTACTCCGGCAGGCAACAGCAGTTTGAATATCCCAATGGTGATCAAATTCAGGCATTTGGCATGGCGTTTATTGTTCACCAATGGAGCGGGATTCCCCGCCCGGATGGCGAAGAAGGCTCGGAGTTGCGTTTCTGGCCGTTTGATCACCTCCCGGAAAAAATCGCCAGGATACACATTGATGTTTTGAATGATTTTCGTCGTTACAGCGGGAAATTCATTCTGGGCGGAGAAACACCGAAGCCGGAAGAACTTGAAGGTAAGTCCCGGGTTTTTTGCCCGGCAAAAAATCAGCGGAAATTAGTTGCTGCCGCAAATCAGGAATATGCCAAACCAGATATTCACGAGTTTGCGCGTCAGGCTTCAATACAGGAAACTGCAAAATACACCAATATTGATAACGATTATGATCCGTTGATTCCATTCAAACCAAGACTGCTTGAAACCATAGCATTCGCGAAAAACATGAAATATAAACGGCTGGGTCTGGCTTTTGGAGTTGCTCTCGCGGACCAGGCGGGAAATGCTGAAAAAGTGTTGCGGGAACACGGTTTTGAGGTGGTTTCGGTCAAATGTAAAGCTGGAAAAATTGGCAAAAAACCCATCGACGCAAACCATAAACCAAAATCTGCGCCGGAACAGTCAGAGTCCATGTGCAATCCGGTCTTGCAGGCGATGGTTCTGAATAATGCTTCGACTGAATTTAATATTCTGCTTGGACTTGGCGTCGGTCATGACTCGCTGTTTTTAAAATACGCGACAAGTCCTTGTACCGTACTTGTCGCGCAATACTGAAACTGCTGAAATTTACTGCATGATCAGAAGACTTGGGTCGTAATCTTCAGGAGGTTCGAGCCCGAGCAGTTCAATACAGGTGGCGCCGAGCGAACTGATACCCAGTCCGGGGCGCAGTTCGTTTTTGTATTCGCCCTTTGATTCCGGGTCGAAAACAATGCACGGTACCGGATTGAGCGAATGGCTGGTTTTACGTGTGGCGACCCCGTTTTTATCCAACTTTATAGAGCCGTCTTTGCTATGTTCAAACATGTCATCCGCATTGCCGTGATCGGCTGAAATCACCAATACGCCGCCGGCATCTCTGACCGCTTCCGCAATTCTGCCGACGCTGAGATCAACCGCGCCCATGGCGGTAATTACCGCGGCGAAGTTGCCGGTATGCCCGACCATGTCGCCGTTGGGCAGATTTAGACGGATAAAACGGTATTTTCCGCTTTCGATCGCGGTACAGACGGTATCGGTAATTTCCGCAGATTTCATCCACGGACGCTGTTCGAAGGGGACGATATCGGATTTTATTTCAATGTATTCTTCCAAGTCCTGATTGAATTTACCGGCACGGTTGCCGTTGTAAAAATAAGTAACATGCCCGAATTTTTGCGTTTCGCTGATTGCCAGCTGCTTTATCCCGTTTGCGCAAAGAAATTCGCCGACGGTACGATCAATGACGGGAGGCTCGACCAGAAACAGTTTCGGAACATGGAGATCGCCGTCATATTCCATCATACCGGCATAAACGACGTCAGGGCGGCATCCGCGATCAAAGTGTTCAAAGTTATCATCTTCAAACGCGTTGGTGATTTCCTGAGCGCGATCGCCACGGAAATTATAGAAAATAACTGAATCGTGGTCGACAATCGGTCCAACCGGATTGACCCCGTCATCGGAAATGACGAAGGGCGGCAGATCCTGATCGATGGCTTTACTGCTGATGCGCAGTTCGGTAATCGCTTCAACCGCATTTTTGAAGTAGCGGCCTTTGCCTTGAACATGAGTTTCCCAGCCCTTGCGTACCATGTCCCAGTTTGCGCCGTAGCGGTCCATGGTGATAACCATCCGTCCGCCGCCGGAAGCAATCCGGTAATCAAATCCGCCGCAGTTCTGTGCTGCCAGAAACGCTTCGAAAGGTTCGACATATTCAAGCGCTGAGGTTTCCGGGACATCGCGGCCGTCAAGAAGAATATGAATTCTGACTTTTTTTACGTTTCTGCTTTTGGCTTCTTCAATCATGGCGCGTAAATGAGCAATATTGCTGTGTACGTTGCCGTCAGAAAATAAGCCGATAAAATGTAGCGTGGAATTATGTTCCATGACGTTGGCAATCAATTTTTTCCAGGTTTCACCGGCAAAAACGGCTTTGCCGGTCACCGCGTCATCCACCAATTTGGCGCCTTGCGCAAAAACCCGCCCGCAACCAATGGCGTTGTGCCCGACTTCGCTGTTGCCCATATCGTCATCTGAGGGCATGCCGACGGCGGTACCGTGAGCTTTCAGGCTGGTATTAGGGCAGGATTTGAGCAATTTATCCAATTCAGGAGTATAAGCGGCCTTGACCGCATCGCCGTCCGGATATTTTCCCAATCCGACTCCGTCCATAATCAATAAAACCACCGGGCCGCGACGCCCGGCGAATTTCGGATTCTTCTTCAAAGTATCAAGCATATTTTTTCCTGTAGTATGTTTTTTCAGTTGCGGTGACATGTTTCACGGTTAGTCAGAATTCCTCTTTTTGAGTTCTCTGCAAACTCGAGAAATTCCTGAACTTCCGGAATAGGAGGCAGTTCCGAGCGGCATTTTTCATATGCTTTGCTCAAAAGTAGCCCGCTGCGGAAAACTATTTTGTAAAGGTCTTGAATGACCCTGATGGTTTCGGGGCTGAAGCCGGCTCTTTTTAAGCCGACTAAATTGATCATTTTGACACCGCCGTTGCGGCCTTCGGCCATCATGAAAGGGGGAATATCTTTGGAAAATAACGAGCCGCCACTGAGAATGGACAGCCGTCCAACCCGACAGAACTGATGAATGCCGCAAAGTCCGGAAATAAAAGCGCGATCCTGGACTTCAACATATCCCGCCAGCATTGAGCCGCAAACTATGATGACATTGTTGCCAAGAATGCAGTTATGGGCGACATGCGCGTTCGCCATAAGAAATACATGGTTGCCCAATACGGTTGCAGTGCCGTCATTGGTTCCGGCATTAATGGTTATTCCTTCCCTGAAAATACCGTTATTACCGATTTTAACCATGCACTTGCCGCCGCAATAGGCGACATCTTCGGCGGGAGTTCCGACCGAGCAAAATGGATAAAAAACGTTATTTTCGCCGATCGTGGTGTCCCCGCTGATATGGCATTGCGCCATCAGTTTGGTTCCACTTCCGATTACAACATCGGGCCCTACATAAGACATCGGACCAACGACAACATCGTCAGCCAATTGTGCCCCTGATTCAACCACTGCGGACGGATGAATAAACGCCATGCTGCCT
>JAAYPP010000192.1 GCA_012519765.1 Lentisphaerota bacterium | reverse complement strand
CATTTGCAAGAGTAAACGCACAACAAAAATCAATGGGGAGTCTTTTTTTCCCATTTGTAAGAGCAAACGCACAACACCTCCATTCAAATCTGGGAATTGTGCGTTTACCTTTGCAATTGACCCTTTTTTTACGCTCAATCATTCAGCTTAATATGCCAATCAATACACAAGTGCCACGCCTCAAAGCACTAAACACATAAAGTAAGCAGGCAAAAAATAAGTGGAAGTTCCTGAAAAATATAATCATCGGGTACTGGATTCTGGTCATTCTTGATATCTCTGAGTAAAAGTCAGTCCAAGGCGGAATCACCGAAAAAAAAGGACTTGCGATTGTTAGTCGTAAGTCCTTGATTATGAAGTGGTGGTGGGGGGTGGATTCGAACCACCGAAATCAGCGATAGCAGATTTACAGTCTGCCCCCTTTGGCCACTCGGGAACCCCACCGTAATTTGGAGCGAGTAAGGGGAGTCGAACCCCTATAACCAGCTTGGAAGGCTGGTGCACAACCGTTATGCCATACTCGCAATATTTTTTATGGTGCCGATGGTGAGAGTCGAACTCACACTCCCGTGAGGGAACTACGACCTGAACGTAGCGCGTCTGCCAATTCCACCACATCGGCTAGTAAACAACTCATGACAAACTGTCACAGGGCATTTAAATTACAGCCTTTTTGAATTTATGCAAACAAAATTAGTCTAAAAATACTGTCTGAAAATAAATTTTATCGGTTTTATTATATTACATAGCGATTCATTTTTATGTATGCGCGACCTAGAAAACACTTAAACCGGGACTGATCAGCGGCGGTCAAAATTGTCCTGGCTAACTCGAAAAACGTCTAATTGCGTTTATATTAACAGGTTTACAACAAACTTTATAATTTTATTTTACACAAGGGATGAAGCTATTATGTTCAAACCGATTGAAGGTCAGCCTGATTTTCCAGCAATGGAAGAAGAAGTCTTAGCATTCTGGAATAAAAACCAAACTTTTCAAAAATCACAGGAAAACCGCAAGGGCGCACCTGAATATGTCTTTTACGACGGTCCTCCGTTTGCCACCGGAATGCCGCATTATGGTCATCTGTTGGCTGGAACGATAAAAGACGTCGTCCCACGCTATCAGACGATGCGCGGAAAGTTAGTACCGCGAACCTTCGGCTGGGACTGTCACGGATTACCAGTCGAAAATGAAATGGAAAAAGAGCTCAAACTAACCAGTAAAAAAGACATTGAAGCATTTGGAATCGATAACTTCAATGAGGCCTGCCGCGGCATTGTGTTGCGTTATACCAGTGAGTGGGAACAAGTGGTGAACCGTATGGGGCGCTGGGTTGATTTTCGGAACGGTTACCGGACGATGGATCTGAATTATATGGAATCGATCTGGTGGGTATTCCGCAGTCTTTGGGATAAAGGGTTGATATATGAAGGCAATAAGATATTGCCATATTGCCCGCGCTGTGCCACACCGTTATCAAATTTTGAAGCCAATCAAGGATATTCGGACGTAACCGACCCGGCAATTACCATTCGTTTCAAAGTTAAAGATACTCCAAACACTTACCTGCTGGCCTGGACCACAACACCGTGGACGCTGCCATCAAATATGGCACTGGCAGTAGGAGCGGATATCGACTATGTAAAAATCCGCGACGGCGCTGACTTCTACATCATGGCAGAAACGCGTGTGAGTGCATATTACAAAGAAACTCCGGAGATCGTGGAACGCTTCAAAGGAGAAACATTAAAAGAACTGCAATACGAACCATTGTTTCCATATTTCGCGGATTTGTCGAAAGATGGCGCATTCCGTGTTGTCTGCGCAGACTATGTCAGCACAGAGGACGGTGTAGGAATCGTTCACACCGCGCCCGGCTTTGGCGAAGAAGACAGTCTGTGCGGCAAAGCCAACGGCATTCCTGAAGTCTGTCCGGTAGATGAACAATGCTGTTTTACTGCTGAAGTTTCGGATTATGCGGGTCGTTATGTAAAAGACACTGACAAAGAAATTATTCAGCGGCTGAAAGAAGAAGGCAAATTGGTTTACCGCGGGACGATCAAGCATAGTTATCCGCATTGCTGGCGCGACGATGTTCCACTGATCTATCGTGCCATTTCGACCTGGTTTGTCGATATCAGCCAAGTCAAAGCAAAAATGCTGGAGGCGAACCGCCAAATTACCTGGATGCCGCCTCATATCAAAGAAGGACGCTTCGGCAAATGGCTGGAAAACGCGCGCGATTGGGCGATCAGCCGTAACCGTTACTGGGGCACACCATTACCTATCTGGCGTAACGAAGAAGGTGAAACCATCTGCATTGGTTCAGTAGAAGAACTGGAAAAATTAAGCGGCGAAAAAATCTGCGATCTGCATAAACATTTCATGGACAAAATTATAATTCCTTCGCCGACCGGAAAATCTCCCCTAAAAAGGATTCCGGAAGTGCTGGACTGCTGGTTTGAGAGCGGTGCCATGCCGTACGCGCAACACCATTATCCATTTGAAAACAAAGAACATTTTGAGGCGCATTATCCTGCTGACTTTATTGCTGAGGGACAGGATCAGACTCGCGGCTGGTTTTATACTCTGGTCGTGCTGGGTGCAGCACTGTTTGACAAACCGGCGTTTCAGAATGTCATTGTAAACGGCATGATTCTGGCCGAAGACGGGCAGAAAATGTCGAAGCGCAAAAAAAACTATCCGGATCCGATGTTTGTGGTAAATCACTATGGAGCTGACGCGCTAAGATTGTTCATGCTCAGTTCACAGGTGGTGCGTTCTGAAGACCTGCGCTTTTCTGAAAACGGGATTAAAGAAGTACTGCGCGGCGTGATGATTCCGATCTGGAATGCTTACAGTTTTCTGGTCACTTACGCCAATGTTGATCATTGGGAACCGGCTCCGGGCGGAGCAACGCCGCAAAACTTAAGCAATCCGCTGGATCGCTGGATTTTGAGTTCACTGACCCAGATGACTGAAGAAATACAGAACGAGATGGATAACTACAATCTCCAAAAAGCGGCTACCAGATTTACCCGTTTTGTGGATGATCTGACCAACTGGTATATCCGGCGCAGTCGGCGGCGTTTCTGGAAAAGCCAGAATGACGCCGACAAATCTGAGGCGTATCAGACATTGCATTATGCATTGTTGACTTTTGCACGCACTGCCGCGCCATTCATTCCGTTCGTGACGGAAACCATTTATCAGAATTTGCGCACGGAAGATATGCCGGAATCCGTCCATCTCTGTGATTATCCTCAAGCCGACAATTCAAGACGCGACGAAACGTTGGAAAAGCAGATGGAAAACACTATGACCGCCGCCCGGCTGGGACGTTTTCTGCGCTCACAAAGCAACTTAAAGACCCGTCAACCGCTGGCCAAAGCAGTCATTGTAGCCGCAGACCCGGAAACCCGCATTTTATTGAAAGAAACCGCTGATATTATCGGGGAAGAGCTGAATGTGAAAGAAATCGTGTTCAGTGCCGATGAGAACGAACTGGTGACCTACAGCGCCAAGGCAAATTTCAAAACTCTCGGGCCCAAGCTCGGCAAAATGATGAAAGAAGCAGCAAACGCCATTCAGTCGTTTTCATCCGTTGAAGTTGCTGCAATTCTTGCTGGAACTGAACGTCAGATAACCTTATCCGACGGGAATTCTGTTGCCATTGCGACCAGCGATCTTGACCTGCGCCGTGAAGAGAAACCCGGGTTGACGGTTGCCAATGAAGGGGCGCTTACCGTCGCGCTTGACACCACGTTGACACGTTCTCTGGAAGAAGAGGGGTTTGCTCGTGAGTTTGTCAGCCGCATTCAGAACTTACGCAAAGAGAGCGGATTGAAAGTTTCCGACCGGATCGAAATTGCTTATCAAGTTCCGGAAGAGTGGAAGTCGGCATTAACAAATTTCCGCGATTATATTGCGTCTGAAACGCTGGCGGAGAAAGTTGAAGCTGCTGATTTGAGCGGAACTGAACCGGTTATTCTGAACGATGTCAGTTGCGCAGTCAAGGTGAGTAAAATCTGAATACAGGTTCAACGACTGCGTCGAAAGACCGCAAACAACAGTGCAAGCGCCAGAATTGCCGACATTGTAAAGCCAATAATGCCGATCAGCGAAACACCGAAGAACAGCGGCGCGATTTGAGCGTGGCAGATAATTGATGAACCGACAATCAGCGCGGCCAGCACCAACGCACAAGAAATGCGTTCGCTGGCCTTCAGAAATTTGTCGCCAAAATGACCGATCTCAAGATGCTGAAGCTGAAGTTTCAGTTTCCCTTCACGGGTTTGCTGAAGTACTGCCTGGGCATCCATCGGCATTTTGCCGGCGACCTCGAGAAAATCCTCAGCCGGCAGTGCCAGTTTATTAAAAAGATAACGTGGACTCAAGCTCATAAAGCGCAGCCTGCGCACAAACGGTTTCAAGCAATCAATAATTTTCAGTTGCGGATCAAGTTCGCGTCCGAGCAGTTCAAGAGCCATAACAGTTTTAATCAGAAGATACAGATCCGGCTTCAGTCGCAACTGGTGGCGTTTCAGAATATCCATCAGATTTTCAAAGATTTTATTCAATTCAAGTTCATCTACCGGCAAATAGAGATTTTCATCGATCAGGGTGAAAATATCCTTTTGCAGAACATCAAGCTCCGGGGTATTCAAGGAAGTTGTGAAACGCAGGCAGCCTTCCAGAATTTTTTTGTCATCACAATTCAATACACTGTTGAGCAGGCGGGCAAAATAACGCCGTTCCTCCATTGAAATACGCCCCATCATTCCGAAGTCAATGAAACAGATCACATTACCGGGAAGCAAAAAAATATTTCCCGGATGAGGATCAGCATGGTAAAATCCGTGGATGAAAATCTGTTCCAGGATTATCGTGACCCCATTTCTGGCCAGCAACGGCAGGTCGTAGCTTTCCAGGTATTCGGCTTTGTTTTTGATAAAATCGGTACCGCGCACTCCATCAATAAATTCCATAGTCAAAACTTTATCAGAAGAGTATTGCTTGAAAATTGCCGGTGCTTTGACATGACGGTTGTGGATGGCCATTTCATTAAAACGCCGCGCGTTGGCAGCTTCAACCCGGTAGTGAAGTTCCTTATTGATCGCGGCTGCAAATTCATTGACAATCGCCGAAGGGTTGATTAATGCAAACTCTTCGATATGAGTTTCTGCAATCTTGGTCAGATGCCCGATTATTTCGATATCGGCCTCAATTACCTCCCGAATGCCGGGACGTTGAACTTTGACCACAACCATTTCGCCGTTGTGTGTCGTTGCCCGGTGCACTTGTCCGATTGAAGCTGCGGCTATCGGTTCCGCCGAAAACTCCTTGAATATTTTTTCCGGTTCATCACCGAGTTCTTCCTGGATGATTCTGGAAACATCCTGATATAAAAACGGCGGCACTCGATCCTGAAGTTTGACGAATTCTTCAATATATTCCTGAGGAATCAAATCGGGACGAGTGGATAAAACCTGACAGAGCTTGACAAACGTAGGTCCAAGTTCTTCACAAGCCATACGCACTCTGGCTGGCAGGGGCAAAGACTCTACCGGCTGTGAATGTTTTTTTCCGCCAAGCCATTGCAAATTAAGGTCGTCAAAATACTCGTCAATTTTCAGTCGCTGCAGAATATCGCCGAAACCGAATTTCAATAGTACCTGAATAATCTGCCGATAGCGTTTCAGGTTGCGGTAAGCTTGGCTTATTTTGCTGATTTTAGAAATTGCCAGCATCATCTTCTCCGGTTTTGCTTTGCCTTAAATTATCTTCATAATCCGTCTAATACAACTTGTCCGGTATAAAATCCTTTACCGCAGTTGGAAATGAATCGCTATATGGTATTTTATAACCTTCCGCAAAACATAAAAACACATGTAACAATGCAGGTAAATTAAAATGGCGAATAAAAAATTCACGATTTTATTCCAAGGAGATTCCATCACTGATGCCGGACGTTCACGCGAGGAAGTACCTCCGGAGGACGGTACCGGGCTTGGTTCCGGCTATCCGGCGCTGATCGCTGCCCGGCTGCTCTGCTCGCAGCCGGAACGTAAATGGCATTTTTATAACCGCGGCATCAGCGGCAACCGGGTAGTTGACCTTTATGCCCGCTGGAAAATTGATGCGCTGAATCTTAAGCCGGATGTAATCAGTATTCTGGTCGGGGTCAACGATACCTGGCACGAGTTCAAACGCGACAACGGCGTCGAAGTACCGCGCTATGAAGAGTTCTACCGTATGCTGTTGCGCTGGACAACCGAGAAACTTCCGAAAACCAAGTTAATTTTGCTTGAACCTTTCGTATTGAATTTTGGCGAAGTGGAAGCTCCATGGGTTCCCGAAATGGACCAACGTCGCGAAGTAGTCGCCAGACTATCAAAAGAGTTTGGTACCGAATTTATTCCACTGCAGTCAATAATCAATAGAATGATAAAAATCGCGCCGCCACAACACTGGCTGCGTGACGGTGTTCATCCATTGCCGGCCGGGCATCAGCTGATCGCAGATGCATGGTTGAGTGTATTCAGTCACATGTTTTCGAAATTAAAATAATAACTGATTCCAGTGCATGAAATTAGCGCGCGCATAATGCGCGCGTGAATTTTAAAAGAGTTTAAATTTGATCAATGATTAAAAAAATCCCGCAATATATTGAACCTTTGTTCAGACCGCCGGCAGAAGCGGACAGCCTGATTTTTCAGGTTGCTCTCGGATGTCCGCATAACTGCTGCCGTTTTTGCGGCATGTATAAAGGCGTCCGCTATCACGAACGTCCCGAGCAGGAAATCCTAGGTGAGATTGCCGAAACTGCCAGCAGTTTTCCTGATGAATCACGAATTTTTCTTGCCGACGCCGATGTGATGCACCTGCCCTTTGAACGATTGTACCGGTATCTTGAAGAAATTAATCGCAGTTTTCCATCGCTGGCGCGGATAAACCTGTATGCCAACGCCAGATCAATTTTGGCAAAGTCTCCAGAGCAGCTCCGGATGCTTTGGAATTTAAAATTAAACACGCTTTATGTGGGATTGGAAAGCGGCAGCGCCGAAGTGCTGTCGATGGTTTGCAAAAACGAAACGCCGCAAACCATGATTGATGCGGTAAAACTCGCACAATCCTGCGATCTCAAATGTTCAGTAATGGTTCTTCTTGGATTGGGAGGACATCGATACCGCGACATTCATATTGCAGAAACGGTCCGCGTGTTGAATCAAATGCAGCCGCGGCTGTTGTCTGCGCTGCGCTTCATCCCGGTACCCAACATCAAAATGCCTCCGGAATATTCAGAGGTCAGCGAGTATGAGGCCGTCGAAGAATTATACCAAATCATTGCGGGTCTGGAGTTGACGAAAACGGTTTTCCGCGCCAATCATACCTCCAACCCGGTACCGCTGGCGGGACGTTTTCCTTCCGGCAAGCCGGCAATGCTGGCTGAGCTTGATGTGCTGTTAAAAAGTAATCAACTTGAGCGCAAGGGTCCCGGCCGCAAACCTTTTTACTTATAAAATACTGGAGCAACGTGTCAATTGTATTTTATAACCATGAAAAAAATTTGCTCTAAAATTAATTATGCCGGACTTGCGCCGTGGGTTGTCATGATCTTGACGGCGTTGCTGTTCATAAAAAGCATCAGTTTTGAGCCATTGCGGTTCATGGATGATTATAATTATGTTTTCAACAATCCGAATATCGGATTAAGTCTTGAGCAAATCAAAACGCTGATCACGGAACCGGTACTGGGATTATGGACACCGTTGCCGATGCTCTCGTTTCTGTTCGACTATGCTTTGGCCGGTTTAGACCCGCGAATCTACCATCTGCAAAATCTTATCTGGCATCTTGCGGCAATAGCCGCAGTATGGGGATTACTGCGCGAATTATCATTTTCGTCGTGGAGCTCATTTTTCATCACGCTGATTTTTGCCATTCATCCGCAGCGAGTAGAATCAGTGGTCTGGATTGCGGAACGCAAAGACGTGATGACTGCGTTTTTTTTCTTCGCGACGTTGTATTCTTATGTACTCGCCAGAAAAAGCGGGCGGTTTTTCAGTGTCGGAAGTATCATTTTCGCCTTCTGCGCGATGCTCTGCAAACCCTCGGGTGCTGCACTTCCGGCAGTTATATTTTTACTTGAGATATATCGGAACCGCCGCTGGGATTTCAAGATTGGACTTAAGCTGTGGCCATTTTGGGCGCTTGCTCTCTCCTACATGATAGCAGTTTCGGTAATGTTAAAAACCTCGTTGTCGACAATTACGCTTTTTGATTATCCCGCGGAAACGCTGTTGCTGATGCTGAACAATTATTTTTCATACATCGGGAAAACCATAGTGCCGCTCGAATTGTTCCCGCTATACCCATATTTTGTAGTTACGACTTTTAAAATATTAATGCTTGTACTTCTGACCATCACGCTGATAGTCGTAATACTTTTCATCGCCATAAAAAAAACAGAATTTTTAAAATATGATCTGCTTCCATTTTTACTGATTTTTGCCGGGCTGCTGTTGCCTGCATCCGGAATATTTACTTTCAGCAACGCCGATTTTGCCGACCGTTACAGTTATATTCCTTCTTTTTTTCTGCTGGTTCCAATCGCAATATGGTTGCAGAAGTTGCCTCTGCAGAAAATAAAAAGGTTAAAATGGGGACTTTGCGGGTATTGTTGCTATCTGTTTTTTTTCAGTTGGTCGTATATGGAATTCTGGCGCAACGACTATGCCTTCCTACAGGCATCATGTGAAACGCCAACTCCGAATTTCCGTGCGTCATCCTGTTTGGCGTGGCTTTTTTTTGAAAACGGTTTATATGATCAAGCCCTGGCAGTAATCGCTAAATCAGGCCACGGTAGTCTGCAGAAAGAACACCAACGTAGCCTGATTACCCTTTATCAGGATTTTTTCACCGGGATTATCGCATATCGCCGCAACCAACGTGAAACAGCTTATCAATATCTTTCTAAAGCTGCGGATTCTCCTTACAGCGGCGCAGTTGACGCATTCAGTTATGGAGCTTTTATCGAGATGATGGAAGCCTTGGCAAATCTTGAACTGGAACGGAACAACGTCCCAAAAGCCGCACACTGCTATCTCCGGTTGGCGAAATTTTGCCAACCAGTACCACATTTACATTACTACTACGCCGGACTGTCCTCAATGTTGCTCGAAAATTATAAAGAAGCGGCGACGGCTTTCCAGTCAGCAATTGAATCTGAACCCAACAACCCGGAAATCAGACGTTTGCTCAAAGAAGCCACCGCAAAATCGTCCGCCTCAGATTGAAATTCCGGTTAACAGAAGATATTTTACTGGTTCGAAATTCTAAAAAACTCAACCCGGCGATTCATCTTCAAATATGACAACTTTACAGCAAACTGCGCAAAAATCAGCTTCAGCTACCCCCCATATCGAAAATGAGAATAAAATAATTCATTTCATCGGGTGCGGCGGTGCCGGCATGGGGCCGCTGGCTTCAATCATGCTGGAACGCGGCTGGATAGTAAGCGGCTCGGATCTCTGTGAAAATAAAATCACCAGAACACTGCAAGCTTCCGGAGTCAAATTTTTCCTCGGTCATGACATGGCTCATCTTCCTGAACATTGCGGCCTTGTGGTCTATTCATCTGCCATAAAATCCTGCAACCCGGAACTCGAAGCAGCGCGGCAACGCGGACTGCGCCTGCTCCGGCGCGGAGAAATGCTCGCAGAACTGGCATCATCATATCGCAGACCGGTCGCAATCAGCGGCTCCCACGGCAAAACTACGATAACTGCCATGCTCGCGCATATCATGTCAAAATGTTGCAACGGCTGCGGCTTTATGTTCGGCGGCAAGTTGAACCATGGTCCAAGCGCGGCAGCCGGCGACGGAGACATATTTATTACTGAAGCTGATGAAAGCGACGGAACTCATGCGCTGATCAAGCCATGGCTCGGAATAATTCCCAATATCGAGGATGACCACGCCTGGAGTGTTGGCGGCCGCGATAAACTATTCGACAATTTCCGTGTTTTCGGGATGCAGTCGAGAAAAATTATTTATGTCGATTTCCCGGAAACCCGTACATTGTTTTTCGGGCACCCGGATGCAATAATTATCCCGAATTCCACTTCCGCTTATGAACATCCCCAATTCACCGGGTTTCTTGGATTGAATGCGGCGCTGGCAGTTGCCGCCGCTACCGAACTTGGCATCGAAATTGAGGCGGCACGGGCGGCTCTCGATTCTTTTCCGGGTGTTACACGCAGAATGACTATTCACTATGAAACACCGCAAATGATGCTGCTTGAAGATTATGCACATCATCCGACTGAATTGAAAGCTTCGCTTGATCTGCTCCGCATGCGTTATCCCCATCATTATCTACGGGTTTTTTTCCAACCGCACCGCTATGCCAGGCTGGAACGCTACGCCGAAGGGTTTGCGGAGCAGCTCCGCCGCGCCGATTCAGTGTTTATCGCTCCGGTTTTTGCCGCATGGGTCGAATCCGGAAATCAAAACCACGAAACGCTGGCCAGCGCCACCGGACAACACGCGATCGCCATCAACGGAAACTGGCAACAACAAGCCGCGCTCATCATGCAAAATATCCCCGCTGGCAAACCGCTGTTACTGGCGGTAATCGGCGCCGGAGACCTGGAACAGGTAATTCCGCATGTCACTGCGGCGATGAGCCGTCTGACTGAGCTAAAATTACAGGATAATTAATAAAATAATCGACAGGAGTAAAAAAATGAAAGTATTAGTTTGCGGAGGAGCCGGTTATATCGGCAGCATTTGTAATGAATATTTGATTGACCATGGTCATCAGACGGTGGTTTTCGATTCGCTGATACTTGGTCATGCTGAAGCGATTGATCCACGTACCTCTGAATTCATCCAGGGTGATCTTGCCGACCGCGACCTGCTGACAAAAACCATGGTCAACGGCAAATTTGACGCGATAATGCATTTTGCCGCATTCTCACTGGTTGGCGAATCGATGAAGGATCCGGGTAAATATTTCCGCAACAACCTCGCTAACGGCATCAATCTTGCTGACGCCGCAGTTGCCGGAAACGTAAAGGTGATTGTGTTTTCCAGCACCGCAGCAACTTTCGGCGAGCCGGAAGAAATTCCAATCCGTGAAACCACGCGTCAGCAGCCGATTAATCCTTACGGAGAATCGAAGCTCTGTTTTGAAAAAGTTCTTCACTGGTATCAACAAATTCACGGACTGCGTTATGTTGCCTTGCGCTACTTCAACGCCGCCGGAGCTTCGGCCAACTACGGAGAACACCATATCAACGAAACTCACCTGATCCCGCTGGTGCTCCAAGTTGCGCAGGGAAAACGTGAAAAAATAATGATTTACGGTGATGATTATGAAACTCCGGATGGTACCTGCATCCGCGATTATATTCATATCATCGACCTGGCGCAAGCCCACATGCTGGCCATGAGTGCGCCAAATTGCGGTCATTACAATCTCGGCACCGGCAACGGTTTGAGCGTGAAGGAAATTATCGAATCGGCACGACGCGTTACCGGACATGCTATTCCCTCAGAAATTTCGCCCAGACGCGCCGGCGATCCGCCACGCTTGATTGCGTGTTCTGATCTGGCAAAAAAAGAACTGGGCTGGAAACCGCAGTTTGAAGACGCGGATACTATTATCGAATCGGTTTGGAAGTGGATGAAAAAACACCCGAACGGCTATAACGCCTGAGATATTGCTAATTTTAAATCATTGGAGAAATAATGGAGTGGTGTAAATACGGGCCGTTTACGGTTTTTGACCTGGAAACAACCGGCATGAATCCGGTTCGCGACCGCATTGTGGAAATTGTCGCGGCAAGAATCGATTGTGACGGAACGGTCTGCCGTTTTGAATCATTGGTAAATCCGCGATGCTCGATTCCGTATTCAGCAATCGCGGTTCATCATATTACCGACCAGATGGTTGCGGACGCTCCGCCTTTTCACGAAATCGGCCTGAAATTTATTGATTTTGCCAGCGGCAGCACGCTGGTTGCGCACAACGCACGCTTTGACCTGAGTTTCCTGCAGGAGAGCCTGGCACGGAGCGGACACGAGCTCTGGAAAGGAAAAACCCTTGACACGCTTGCGCTGATGCGCAAAATTTATCGTGGTCTGCCAAGTTACAGCCTTCAAAATCTGCGACGTCAATTCAATTTGCAGGATACTCTCGAAGGCATGGCTGCCCATCGCGCCGGTGCCGATGTCGAGTGGGCAATGCAGATTCTTGAAATTGCCTTTAATGCTATGATAAAAATGGCCAACAAAACTTAATAAATGCCCCTACCGGTAAATAAAAAAGGAGCAGGACACCCTGCTCCTTAAAATGAACTCTTCAGTTTTTTATTTTTCGGTTTTTCCACTTTCTGCTCTTTATCAGCTTTCTGTTTCTGAACTTTCTTCACAGATTTTTCTTCCTTTCGTTCAGACTCTTTTTGCTTTTTTGCCGCTTCTTTGGCAAGTTTTGCTTCCTTTCGTTCAGCCTCTTTTGCTAGTTTCTTGCTGTCCCTGAGTTGTTTTTTCGCATCCTGTTCCGACTTCCATAGTTTTTTAGCTTCAGGATTTTTTTCACGAATTTCAGCTTCGGCACCCTCAATCGCTTCGTGAGACGCCTTCATTTTATTTTTTGCGTCTTTCATCCGCGGATCCTGCTCATAAGTCTTGCGATTCTTTTTCCAGGTTTCACTAAAATCGCGCTGACTCTTCTTCAAGATTTCTTTTTTTGCCTTATCTTCGGGGTTGGCAATAACATCCTGCATCGCCCGTTCATAATTTTCTGCGGTTAACGAATTACCGGCATCGCCTTTCATAATTTCAATTTTAGTTTGCTCAAATTCCTTAGCGGCAAGAGCTTTGCTCAATTGAGCCTGTTTCATCTTATCAGAGGAGTTTTCCTTGATAATTTTTTTATATTTCTGACTTGACGCCTTTTTGTCATTAGCGTCAGAGACGGAATTTTCTTCGGCAAAAACCGAACCGAAGACCATACAACTGAGAGCGGCGGACAACATTACTACTTTCATCGCAATACTCCTTGCTTTTTCCCGGATACTTCCGGGATTGTTGTTACGACATACCGGAAAGGTCAAAAATATAAACTCGAAATATACGCTTTCAAATTGCGGATATAGAACCAATGCAAAATCCACCTTAAAATATTTGCAGCTTTTGATTTTACGGTTAATATTAACTGATATGGAAAAAATACCTGAAAAATCTTTGAAGTGCGGTCTTTCAATACCGGTTTTCGGAATGGGCACCTGGATGATGGGAGGCGACGCAAAACGCAATGAAAATGATAACGGAGAAGCGGCCGCGACGGCTTTACGTTGCGGCTTGGAACGAGGTTTGCGCCACATTGATACTGCTGAAATGTATGCCGAAGGATTCAGCGAAGAAATTACCGGACGGGCAATTGCCGGATGGGCGCGAAAAGATATTTTTCTGACCTCCAAGGTCTGGAGCTCAAACCTGGATTTTGACGGAGTGCTTCGCGCCGCCGAAAAAAGTCTCAAGCGACTAAAAACCGATTATCTTGACCTGTACCTGATTCATAAACCCAATGATGAATTTCCAATGAGCGAAACCTTCCGTGCGATGAATCGTCTGGCCGATGAGAAAATTATCAAACACATCGGAGTCAGTAATTTTTCGGTACCACGTCTGAAACTCGCTCAATCGCTATCAGAACGTAAAATTACCGTTAATCAGATTCATTACAATCTTATCTACCGTCAGCCTGAGGCTGATCGCCTGGTTGAATACGCTCTGGATAATGATATTATGCTGATTGCCTGGCGACCGCTTCAAAAAGGAGCGATCAGCGAAGCGGAAATTCTAAAAAAACTGGCCGCAAAATATCACAAGACCGCGGCACAAGTCGCGCTGAACTGGGTAATTTCCCAACCCAATACCGTCACACTGTCGACCATGCGCAATCCCGAACATATTGTTGAAAATATCGGCGCGCTGGACTGGCGGTTGGATAATGATGATGTCGAAATGCTCCGCCGTCATTTCCCCGGACAAAAAAAAGTTTCCGACGCCGTTCCGCTGCTTTAGTCACCGGTACGTGCACTATTTTGACCGGATAGATGGTACGCGGGATGGGACTTGAACCCATATGCCTTGCGGCGCTGGAACCTAAATCCAGTGCGTCTGCCAATTCCGCCACCCGCGCATAAAAGGAGAAGATATAAAATATCCTTTGTTCAACACAAATCAACCCGATTACAGCTTGATTTTTTCATTTCTCCAAGGTAAATTTGAAATGTTTTTTTTTTATAAATCTTCTGAAATATCTACGCCAAACCGCGATACCGCGATAAAATTCAATCATAAGGCAGAACAAAATGAAAGCATTAATCAAAAAATTACCTGAACCCGGCCTGACTATGGGAGATGTCCCGATTCCCGAATACGGAATTAATGACGTTCTGATAAAAATATCACGGACCGCGATCTGCGGTACTGATGTTCATATTTATAATTGGGATCCGTGGGCACAACAGACCATCAAAACTCCGATGGTGATCGGCCATGAATTTGTCGGTACCGTGGCCGCTTTCGGTAGTAACGTTCACGATGTAAAAATCGGGGAAACCGTGAGCGGCGAAGGTCATCTGGTCTGCGGACGCTGCCGCAACTGCCTCGCCGGTCGTCGTCATCTTTGCAATGCCACCAGCGGGGTCGGAGTAAATCGCACGGGCGCTTTTGCCGAATATCTGGTGATTCCGGTAACTAATATCTGGCACTGCAGTCCCAAAATTCCGCTTGACGTGATGGCATGTTTCGATCCTCTGGGAAATGCAACTCATACCGCGCTCTCTTTTGATGTTTTGGGTGAAGACGTCCTGATTACCGGCGCCGGCCCGATCGGAATCATGGCGGCAGCGATTGTCCGACATGCCGGAGCGCGTCATGTGGTTATTTCGGATATCAATCCGGATCGTCTGGCACTGGCGGAAAAAACCGGAGTAACCCGCGCCGTTAATGTCGCCAAAGAAAACCTGCCCGAAGTCATGGACGAACTGCACATGAAAGAAGGTTTTGACGTCGGTCTTGAGATGTCCGGCAGCGAGTCCGCACTCAACAGCATGATTGATAACATGTGTCATGGCGGTAAAATCGCTTTGCTGGGAATTTTGCCGGGAAAAACTGCCGCGGACTGGAATAAAATAATTTTCAACGGACTGACCCTCAAAGGGATATACGGTCGCGAAATGTTTGAAACCTGGTACAAGATGACTGCCATGCTTGAATCAGGATTAAATATCGAACCGGTCATTACGCACCGTTTTCATTATACTGAGTTCGAAAAAGGATTCGAAGCCATGCGTTCCGGTAAATCTGGCAAAGTAATTTTAAACTGGGAGAACTGAATTATGTATGATAAATTCAAAAAACACCTTGAGCAAGAATTGGAATCATTAATGGGGGCAGGATTATATAAATCCGAACGCATCATTGAAAGCCCGCAAGGCGCCCGCGTCAATGTTGCAGGACGCGAAGTGCTCAACATGTGCGCGAACAACTATCTCGGGCTGGCCGGACATCCCGAAGTCATTAAGGCCGCGCAAGAGGGCATGACCAGACGCGGCTATGGTTTGTCATCAGTGCGCTTCATTTGCGGCACCCAGGATATTCATCGGGAACTTGAGCAAAGACTCGCCGCTTTCGTCGGCACCGATGATGTTATTTTGTACAGTTCATGTTTCGACGCCAACGGCGGGCTTTTCGAAACACTTTTCAATGCCGAAGATGCCATTATCAGCGATTCCTTGAATCATGCCAGCATCATTGACGGAATCAGGCTGTGCAAGGCGCAACGCCTGCGTTATCGCAACAACGACCTTGAAGACCTTGAGGAGCAACTCAAAAGCACTGCCGGCTGCCGTTTCCGTCTGATTGCGACCGACGGCGTATTTTCAATGGACGGTAGCATCGCGAATCTAGGCCGAATCTGCGACTTGGCGGATCAGTATGATGCCATGGTCATGGTGGATGATTCGCACGCTATCGGATTTATCGGAGAACACGGGCGGGGAACTCCGGAATATTGCGGCGTCATGGGTAGAATCGATATTATTACCGGTACGCTCGGCAAAGCGCTGGGCGGCGCCAGCGGCGGATATACCGCTGCCCACAAGGAAATCGTCGATATGCTGCGCCAGCGTTCGCGTCCATATTTGTTCAGCAACACGGTTCCTCCGGCAGTTGTTTGCGCCTCGCTGAAAGCACTGGAACTGGCTGCGGACTCCGGCGAACTGCGCACCCGCCTGATGGATAATACCGCATATTTTCGGAGCCAAATGGTTGCTGCCGGTTTTGAGATCAAACCCGGTATTCATCCGATAGTTCCGGTGATGCTGGGCGATGCGGTTCTGGCTCAGAAAATGGCGGCACGCCTGCTTGAAAAAGGCGTTTACGTGACTGGTTTCTGTTTCCCGGTCGTTCCCAAAGGGGAAGCGCGTATTCGAGTTCAGATTTCTGCCGTGCACAGCCGTTCCGATCTGGATTTCGCAATCCGTGCATTTTCGGAAGCCAAAGCTGAAATGTAATGGCAAAATCTGATTCCGTGATAAATTGGAATGTAACTGTTGTTAAGAGATTTACTGAAAATAAATTATAGTAATTCCGCCGACTTCCTCATTTAGGTATTACGAAAACTAAAGATTATTTATCCTTCCTGGAAATTCGCGCGCGCATAATGCGCGCGCGAATTTTAGAAATATAATTATGTCGGCAATCAGGAATATCTCCGATGTAATAATTTGACAAAATACCAAGATAGATACATATTATCGCCATTAGTATGGTTTTTTCGGGTTGTTCATTAGCACTTAAGTTGAACTAAAGACCGGATGTTCCCGGCGAAGGGGGGTCTCAATGACTAACACAACTTTCCCCACCACTCAGGAAGGAGAATGGATCTGGAAGAAGAACTTTCTCAGCAGTACTGACCGTTATATGCTTGCCCACAAAATTTTCCCGCTTGACGCAGTTGCCACTGAAGCCAATTTGTGGGTTTCTGCTCATTCGGTGTATCAGCTTTATATTAATGGCAAACTGATCGGTTTCGGACCTGGCTACTATGGAAAAGGCGTATCATTTGCGGACTTATACGATGTATCCTGCTATCTTCAGCCTGGTTCCAATGTCATTGCCGCAGTTATCTATCATTACTCACAACCGGAAGAATATGAGACCAAGCCGTGTGGCTTCTGGCTTCAACTTGAAATTGACAATAAAATAAAATTATGCAGTGACAAATCATGGTTGGTGCAGGAGGGGATTTCGTATCAGAACCATCGTCCCAGATGTACTCCTGATTCTTATCTTTGCGAAAATGTCAATATGTTACTTTATCCTGCCGGATGGACTGAAGAATTGAATGAATCTTCATTATCTCATTCTGAATGGGAAAATCCGACGCTGACAACTCCCGCCTGGATTTTTGGTGCTTCTCTCGAAAAATCTCCATACATTACCAATCAGTGTGATCTGAACGGCGAATTCAAACCGATATTTCATGGAAAAATAAAAGCACAGGATGCTTACAGCTTCTGGACTCCCGGCGAAAAACCATGCGATCTGCCGGGAGTTTATGCCGCTTGTACGTATATCCACATGAAAAACCCCGGGCAAGTTTCCGCTCGCTTCATCTGTGACGATAATTTCAGGCTTTACTGTAATCACAATATTGCCGCTTCAACCATCGAAAATGAGACTAATCATATTCAAGTGCACGAGGCGCTTCTGCCTATGCAGAAAGGTTGGAACTGCCTTCAGGTAATTCAAGATGTTCGCGAAAACTCAATGGGATTTGCGATTTCGTTCCCCGGAATTAAACCTGAATCATTAAAGCTGTATTCTAAACCTGACGAGAAATCCACTATTTGCTGGTTGATTTCCGGACCTCTGAAGATGCCCTTGGCTGATGCAACCCCATCCATTAACTTTCAGAAACTTAATTGCTGTTCTTTCGCGCCAGCTCCCGAAAAAGTTGCTGACCCGATTTCATGGCTTATGGCTTCTGCCCTTGAAGAAATTGATTCGCCCGTCCCGGAGGCATTGGCCACTGGCGAATTCATCATGATGAAGCTGGATCAGTTGCGTATCGGATTCCCTGAATTAAGCTTTTTGGGCGAAGAAGGCGATATTGTAGATATAGTTATCGGCAACCGATTAAATGAAGACGGATTTCCGGTAATAAGCGACTGCAGCCGTTGTACCCTGACAATAATCTTGCGGGCAGGCGCAAATGATTATACTAAATTTATTCCATGCGGCTGCACTTATATGCAGATAATTGCCCGCAAAGCAAAAAACAAAATAAAAATACAGAATTGCAGTTTTATCGAAACGACAAGACCGCAAAAGTCTGAATCTCAATTTTCCTGCTCCGATGAAACATTGAATATTATTTGGGAAGTTGGCCGCGAGGTCATGCGCCGTGGTGTAAATCAGACCAACCGAATGATTCACTGTACCCCTGACTCTATCTATATGCTTGATGCTTATGGTTTGGCTTCAAACATGATTTATGTGTTTGGAGATTATCATTATTCGGAATTATTGTTTCGTCAGTTCGCCAGAGCACAGTTTGAAAACGGCAATATTCCGGCGCTTGGCGCAACCGGAGATTCCCATACTCAAATCAACCACATGTCTTTTTTCCCGCTTTGGTTGACTTATCATTATCGTACCAGCGGCAATGAAAAACTACTTTATGAGATGTTGCCGAATCTTGAACTGGCCGAACAGTTCTTCGCGTCACTGGTTGACGAAAAACTAGGCATGATTGCCGATGTCGATAAAAAATTCAAAAAGATTGTCGGCGAAATCAACGACAACATTGAAAACCTTTCCAATTGTTCCACTGATGTCAATGCATTGTATTGCCGCTTTCTGTTGTCCGCGTCCGAAATTTACAAGATAACCAATTATCCTGACAAGGCCAAACTTTGCATGCGCACGGCCAATAATATAATACGAAAACTACATGAAAATTGTTGGATTGCCAGCGAAAAAGTTTTCTGTGATTCCTATTCGCCTGATGACCAAGAGCTATGCTGCAATTCATTCACCAACATGCTGACTCTCTTTTCCGGAGTAAAACCTCCGGAAGAATATTTGGACTATCTTGATTATTTCTTTACCGATGAACCGCCATTTTCACTTTATGAGGAACAGACGGAAAGTCGTTATTTCAATTTTCTTTTCGCACACACGATGTTTGCACTTTGTCAAAAAGACTGGACGCTCAGTTACCTTAAACATTATTGGGCTGATCTTGTCGATTATGATGCTAAAGCATGGCGTAAGTCAGCTGATGATCCGAACTTGGCAGGCATTACCATGTCACATGGCAATATGATTTGCCCCAACATCTTTCTGGTGCGTGAAGCCGCCGGTATCAGATCTGCTGAACCAGGATTTTCGACCGTTTATTTCAACCCTCCGATCAGCTCTCTGAAATGGGCCAATCTTTCACTTCAGACCATCAACGGGAAAATATTGCTCAAATGGCAACTGGAGGAAGACGGCAGCCTGGATGTTACTATCAATGCCAATTTCCCGATGAAGGTATTACCTGAATTATCCGGCGAAATTATGGGAAAAACAACTTTCCGGATCAGCGAAAACATCACATTACTAGATCCTGGAACACCCCATAAAGAGTGATTTGACGCCAGCCCGGTAATCCGGTTGCTTTTCCCTGTTCATGGTTTTCTTTCCTATCCGGTTGGATAATTTTTCAACCGGATAGAATTCGCTAGCTACAATTTTCTAACGCCATCGACAAATACTGCCGACGGCGAAAAATCATTATTCAACACTGCAATATCTGCAATGAAACCGGTTTCGATTTTTCCAAGTTTTTCAAAACCTAGCCCATCTTTCGCACTCAAAAAAAATGGAAATTTTCTTTTGAGTTCAAAACTTCAATGTCACTATTTTTCCTAAATTGTAACTCGTTGATTATCAAGGGTTGAATTTTTTCTATTGTCTTTGT